>JAEYZJ010000328.1 GCA_023430705.1 Pseudomonadota bacterium
TCGAAGCCGGATCGCCGCGCCGTCCGGCCGGATTACTGCGGTCGTGGGTCGGTTGCCTCGCCCCCGCTACACGTCGAGGTTGGCGACGTTCAGCGCATTGTCCTGGATGAACACCCGGCGCGGTTCGACCACATCGCCCATCAGTTCGGAGAACAGCATGCCGACCTCGCTGTCGTCCTCCTTCTGCTCCACCTTGAGCAGGGTGCGGGCGTTGGGATCGAGCGTGGTTTCCCACAGCTGCTCCGGGTTCATCTCGCCCAGCCCCTTGTAGCGCTGCAGCGAAATGCCCTTGCGGCCGGCGGCGGTCACCACCTCGAACAGCGAGGAGGGCCCGAAGATGTCGTAGGTCTGGTCCTTGCGGGTCAGCTTGGCGACCCCGCCATAGAGGTCTCCGACCCTATCGACCGTGGCGCGGATGCGCCGGGCGTCCGCCGAGGCGAGCAGCTGCGCGTCGACCGGGTGGGTCTCGGTCACGCCGCGGATCGTCCGGCTGAAGGAATAGCCGCCCTGGCCGTCGCTCTGTCCGGTCCAGCCGCGCTCGAACTCGTCGGCCAGCCGGTCGAGCCGGCGCACGACGCGCTCGATCACGGTGCGCGAGCGCTCCTCGTCGTCGGCGGCGTCCGCGAGGCCCCCCACGATGGCCGCCTGCTCGATGATCGAGCGGTTGTACCGGGTGTTGAGCGCCCCGATCGCGTGCACGATCTCGCGCGCCTGCCGCACGATCGAGATCAGGTCCTGTCCTGAATGGGACACGCCGTCGCGGCTCGTCAGCACCGCGTCTTCGGCGCCGGTGTTGATCAGGTAGTCCTCGAGCTGCCGCTCGTCCTTGAGATACTGCTCGGACGAGCCGCGCTTGATTTTGTAGAGCGGCGGCTGCGCGATGTAGATGTGCCCGCGGTCGATCAGCTCGCGCATCTGCCGGTAGAAGAAGGTCAGCAGCAGCGTGCGGATATGGGCGCCGTCGACGTCGGCGTCCGTCATGATGATGATCTTGTGGTAGCGCAGCTTCTCGATGTTGAAGTCTTCGCGCCCGATCGAGGTGCCCAGCGCCATCACCAGGTTGCCGATCGTCTCCGAGCCCAGCATGCGGTCGAAGCGCGCGCGCTCGACATTGAGGATCTTGCCGCGCAGCGGCAGCACCGCCTGGTTGCGGCGGTCGCGGCCCTGCGTGGCCGAGCCGCCGGCCGAGTCGCCCTCGACGATGAAGATCTCGCTGAGCGCCGGATCCTTCTCCGAGCAGTCCTTGAGCTTGCCGGCGAGGAAGTTGATGTCGAGCGCCGACTTGCGGCGGGTCAGCTCGCGCGCCTTGCGCGCCGCTTCACGCGCCGCTGCCGCTTCGGCCACCTTGCCGACCACGGACCTCGCCTCCGCCGGATGCTCCTCGAGCCACTGCTGCAGCTTGTCGCTGACGCCGTTCTCGACCACCGGACGGACTTCGGACGAAACCAGCTTGTCCTTGGTCTGGCTGGAGAATTTCGGGTCCGGCACCTTCACCGACAGCACGCAGGTGAGGCCCTCGCGGATGTCGTCGCCGGTGACCTCGACCTTCTCGCGCTTCAGGATCCCGCTCTCGTCGGCATACTTGGTCACCTGCCGCGTCAGCGCGGCGCGCAGGCCGGCAAGGTGCGTGCCTCCGTCTCGCTGCGGGATGTTGTTGGTGAAGCACAGCACGTTCTCGTGATAGCTGTCGTTCCACCACAGCGCGACTTCGACAGTGATGCCGTCGCGCTCGGACTGCAGCAGGATCGGCGCCGAGATGAGCGGCGTCTTGGCCTGGTCGAGATAGCGCACGAAGGCCTCGAGGCCGCCCTCGTAGTGGAGTTCGATCTCCACCGGCTCCGGATGCCGCAGGTCGCGCAGGATGATGCGCACGCCCGAGTTGAGGAACGCGAGCTCGCGCAGGCGGTGCTCGAGCGTCTTGAAGTCGAACTCGACCATCGTGAACGTGCCGGGCGACGGCATGAACGAGACCGACGTGCCGGAGCGGCCCTCGTAGGTCCCCGGCTGCCGGTCCTGGACGTAGGTCCCGACCTGCTTCAGGGGTGCGACGGCATCGCCGTGCGCAAACTCCATCTCGTGGATCTCGCCGTCGCGATTGATGCGCAGCTTCAGCCACACCGACAGCGCGTTCACCACCGAGACGCCGACGCCGTGGAGGCCGCCGGACACCTTGTAGGAGTTCTGGTCGAACTTTCCGCCGGCATGCAGCTGGGTCATGATGACCTCGGCCGCCGAAACGCCTTCCTCGGCATGGATGCCGGTGGGGATGCCGCGACCGTTGTCGATGACCGTGCACGACCCGTCGGCATTGAGCTGCACCGTCACGAGGTCGGCGTGGCCGGCCAGTGCCTCGTCGATGGCGTTGTCGACCACCTCATAGACCATGTGATGCAGGCCCGAGCCGTCATCGGTGTCGCCGATATACATGCCTGGGCGTTTGCGCACCGCGTCGAGGCCCTTCAGGACCTTGATGGAATCGGCGCCATAATCGTTGGGTTGGGGAGAAGTGTCGGTGCTCAAGGGAATCCCGAATCAAGGCTGCAGGTCCGCTGACGCTGGTCTAGCGGATGGTGTTCGGATACCCAAGACAAATGGCTATTTTGGGCCCGTTTTGCAAGGCTTTGAGCCTATTTTGCGCCCAGCCGGCCGTCCCTGACGAAGACCCGCTGCGCGCCCTCGCCCAGGGCCTCGAACAGCATGGGGTCGGTGCCGGTCATGAAGCACTGCGTGCCAAGCGCGTCGAGCGCCTCGAACAGGGCGGCGCGGCGGTTCGGATCGAGGTGCGCGGCAACCTCGTCGAGCAGCAGGAACGGGGCAATGCCGGTCGAGCGCTTGACCAGCCGGGCCTGCGCGAGGATCAGCCCGATCAGCAGCGCCTTCTGCTCGCCGGTCGAGCCCAGCGCCGCCGGCATGTCCTTCTGTGCGTGCCGTACCTCGAGGTCGACGCGGTGCGGGCCGACCAGCGTCCGCCCGGCAGCCCGGTCCCGCGGCCGCTCCCGCTGCCAGAGCCCGCGCAGCTCCGCTTCGAGCGCGCTCGAGGATTGCGGTTCATGCCGGTCCTCGAACAACGGCGTCAGCGCCACCCGGGCGGCCGGAAAGTTCGCCTCGTCGACGCCGGCAAGGATCACCGCCTGGAGGTCGGAAAGGCTGTCGGCGCGTGAAAAATGCACCGCCGCCGCGGCCGTCGCCATCTGCGCCTCGACCGCGTCGATCCAGACCGGGTCGGCATTCTCCTCCACCAGCCGGTTGCGCTGGCGCATCGACTTGTCGTAGTCGCCCACCGCCGCCGAGTGGCCGGGAATGAGCGTCGTCACCAGCCGGTCGAGGAAGCGCCGCCGGTCGCCGGCCGGCCCGGTGAACAGCCCGTCCATCGCCGGCGTCAACCACAGCACGCGCAGGTACGCGCTCATCTCCTCGATGGTGCGCGCATTGGCGCCGTTGATGCGCACCCGCCGCCCGCCCTCGGTGCCGGCGCCGGTGCCGATATCGACCGGTCCCTCCGGCGTCTCGATGGTCGAGGCCACCGCCCACAAGCCGTCCGAACCCTGGGCCGCGACGTCCTCGAAGGTCGCGCCGCGCAGGCCCCGGCCGGGCGACAGCAGCGACACCGCTTCCAGCAGGTTGGTCTTGCCCGCCCCATTGGGGCCGACCAGCACCAGGTGCCGCCCGTCGAGGTCGAGGGCGGCCGTGGCGTAGTTGCGGAAATGGCTGAGCCGCAGCCGGGAGATGTAGCGGGAGGGATGCATGGCCAGCTCAGCTTAGCACGGCGCTACCGTCCGGGCCGGGATCGATTCCGGGGCGAGCCTGCCGCCGTGTGCAGTCGGGCAGTCCGGCGACGCATCGCAGCGGGAAAGCCGGCGCAGGCCTACACCCGCATCGGCATCAGCACGTAGAGCGCCTTGGCCTCGCCGTCCTCGCGCACAAGCGTGGGCGAGCCTGCGTCGTTGAACAGGAACACCGCGTTCTCCGAGCGGATCTGCCCGATGATGTCGAGCAGGTAGCGCGCGTTGAAGCCGATCTCGAAGCTCTCGGGCTCGAACTCGACCGCGATTTCTTCGCTGGCCGTGCCGTGGTCGGGATTGGTCACGCTCAGCTCGAGCTGGCCTTCCTTGATGCTGAGCTTCACCGCCTTGCCGCCGCGATCCGACGCGATGGTCGAGACGCGGTCGACGGCGGTCGCAAAGCTCGCCCTGTCGACGTTCATCTGCTTGTCGTTGTTCTTGGGCGTCACCCGGTCGTAGTCGGGGAAGGTGCCCTCGATCAGCTTGGAGAGCAGCACCACGCTGCCCAGCGTGAAGCGGATCTTGGTGTCGGAGAGCTCGACACTGACGTCGCCGTCGGCGCCGTCCAGCAGCTTCTGCACTTCCGACACGGTCTTCTTGGGCACGATGATGCCCGGCATGCCCTTCGAGCCGTCCGGCGCGTCCGTCTCGGCCCGCGCCATGCGGTGCCCGTCGGTGGCCACCGCCCGCAGCGTCGGGCTGCCGTTGACCTCGAGCACGTGCATGTAGATGCCGTTGAGATAGTAGCGCGTCTCCTCGTTGGAGATTGCGAACTGGGTCCGCTCGATCAGTTCGCGCAACGCTGCGGCGGGCATCGAGAAGGTATGGGTGAAGGTGCCGGACTTGAGGTCCGGGAAGCTGTCGGGCGACAGGCACGCGAGGTTGAAGCGCGAGCGCCCCGAGCTCACCGTCAGCTGTTCGCCGCCATTGTTCTCGAGCCGGACCTCGGCGCCGTCGGCAAGCTTGCGGACGATCTCGTAGAGCGTGTGCGCGGGTACCGTCGTCGTTCCGGCCTGGCCCACCATCGCCGGAACGCTCTCGGTCACCTCGATGTCGAGGTCGGTGGCGCGCAGGTCCAGCTGGCCATCGGCAGCCTTCAGCAGCACGTTGGCGAGGATGGGGTACGTGTTGCGCCGCTCGACCACGCGATGGACGTGACCCAGCGACTTGAGCAGATGATTGCGCTCGAGAGTGACCTTCATAAACTCAGAACCCCTGCGGCATGTGCCGTAACACCCGGTATTGCCGGGCAGCGACATTTGCAAGTGAGGGCGAAAAAGGCAAGGCCACCGGGCGGTGGCGTGCCGCAATCCCTTGGGAAAACGCCTGCCTCAGTGCTTCGCGGCCCGGTTGAGGGCCCGCTCCATTTCGGCGAGCCGGCGTTCGGCTTCCTCGGCGTCGAGACGCGCCAGCATCTCGTGCCATGCCCGGTCGGGCGGCAACGCCTGTCCCTGGGGTCGGGCGCCGATATCGAGGCGCCGCAGGCCCTTGCGGATCCGCAGCAGCAGCCGCGGGGTACGGGTACGCGATGACGTCAACGCAACTACTCACAAATTGCCCTGCTGGGCAGTACTCACGGCCATTCGGCGGCGGGAGGACTCCCTCGGGAGGGAGCCGCAGTATCGGTTATTCCTCGAGCATGCGCTTGAGCAGTTCGATCTCCTGCGCCAGCTCGCCGTCGTCCTTGATCATCTGCTCGACCTTGCGCACCGAGTGCAGCACCGTCGTGTGGTCGCGGCCGCCGAAGCGCCGGCCGATCTCGGGCAGCGAGCGCGAGGTCAGCGCCTTGGCGAGATACATCGCGATCTGGCGCGGCCGCACCACGTCGCGCGAGCGGCGCGAACTCAGCAGGTCGTTGCGCGGCACCTTGTAGTGGCGCGAGACGATCCGGAGGATGTCCTCGATCCGTACGCGGCGCGCGTCGCGCTGGCGCACGAGGTCGGCGAGGGTGCGCTCGGCCAGCGCCACGGTGATCGGTTCCTTGGTCAGCTGGTTGGCTGCCAGCAGGCGGTTGACCGCCCCGTCGAGGTCGCGGCCATGGCTGACCACCACCCGCGCCACGTAGTCGATCACGGCCGGCGCGAAATGCGCGTCCGAGAAGCGCTGCGCCGCCTGTTCGGCCCGGCGCGTCACGATGGCGCGGCGCAGGTCGAGGTCGAAGGCGTTGATCGGCACCACCAGCCCGCCGGACAGGCGCGAGCGGACGCGTTCGTCGAGCATCTCGAGGTCACGCGGCGGCGCGTCGCCGGCCACCACCACCTGCTTGGCCCCGGTCAGCAGCGTGCCCAGCGTGTGGCCGAACTCGGTGGCCGACTTGCCCTGCAGGAACTGCATGTCGTCGATCAGCAGCAGGTCGACCCGCCGCAGCCACTCCTTGAAGCCGAGCGCCGACTGGCGCTGCACGGCGGTGATGAAGTGGTACATGAAGTGGTCGGCGGTCAGGTAGACGATGTTCTTGCTCGCATCGCTCCCGCCCGCCGCCCAGGCGATGGCGTTGAGCAGGTGCGACTTGCCCAGGCCCACGCTCGAGTGGATGTAGACCGGGTTGAAGCTGACGGTGTTGTTCTGCACCGCGTTGGCGACCTGCTTGGCCACCTGCAGCGCCATCTCGTTCGATGAGCCGACGACGAAGTTCTCGAACGTCATCTTGGCATCGATCGCCGAGCCCGAGAGCGCGTCGCCGCGCGGCGACGGGTTGGTGGCAAGCGGCTCGCGGACCGTGCGCGGCGCTGCCGGAGCAGCGGCGATCGCCGGCGGTGCGGCCGGCTCGCTGGCCGGCTCGGCATGGTGCAGCCGCGGGCGGGCCTGGCCATTGACGCGCACGGTGAAGTGCAGGCGGGCGAGGATCGCGGACTCGGCGCGGAAGGCATCGAGGATCTTTTCGGCGTAGTTCGACTGCACCCAGGAGCACAGGAATCGGGTCGGCACGCTCAGGTGCGCGAGATCGTCGACGATCTCCTCGAGTTCGAGGCGCGCAAACCAGGAGTTGAACACATCCTCGCCGACGGCGGCCTTGAGACGGGCCCGGACACGCTGGAACAGTTCGTTCGCGGGGATGGACTGGCCGTCTTTGCCCGTCGTCATGATCACTCCCCCCTCGTTTCCGCCTTCCCCCTTTCCGGTTTTATCGCCCAATACCCAGTCAGCACGACTTGCCGCCGCTTGTGTCGCCATCGTGATTTCAGCCCCGATCAATGTTTCTTCAGCCGCCCCTTGAAGGCACGGCGCCGCCAGTCCCGTCTGCCGTTTTTCAGGCAAACCTTATCCGTCCGCGGACTTCGCCACGGTTCAGCATGGTAAATATTTCACTAGGACCGGGTCGTTGACTACGCCCGGCTACTGCAACGTCCTGCGTACGTGCAAGACCACTCTGTTTACCAGTTCAATTCAGTCTACGAATGGAATTCCCCAAGACTGTCAGCCGTGTCCCAAACCGCCCATCAGCCACGATCTCAAGTTAGCATTCTGTACGCAACACTACCCATCGCCCGGTTCTTCGCCCGCTTGTCTTGGGTCAGTGGAGGCATCTTAGTGGCCCCCAATTCTCCAATCAACGGGGGTTTTTTGCCTTGAGGGGGTTGACTCGCGACTCTCGCAAAAAGCTTTCCGGCCCGGCGGCCCCGGCCTTAAATTTAAGGCGCTGTGACTCAACGTGGAATCGCCGTTTTCGTCCCTGGGGCCATCCCCCTGGCAGGGCGGCGGCGCAGGCCCGGGGGAGACGATTCATTTCAGGCTCGAGCCAGAAATTCGCCTGACGGCAGCGGCCAAAGTGCCGGAAACGCTGGGGTTTCGAGCGGGGATAACTCTACGGGCGAACTGTCGCAATCCGGTCACAGTCCCGGCCGGGCGCAGCGCCGTTCTCAGCCGGCAACATGCCGGAAATGCAAAGGGCCCCCGATGGGAGCCCTGTGCCAGTTCGATACAGAGAGGCGCGGGGCTGTTAAGCCTGCAGCGCCTTCACGCGGGAGTTGAGGCGGCTCACCTTGCGGGCCGCCACGTTGGCGTGGACGATGCCCTTCTGGGCCGCACGCACGATCTCCGGCTCGGCGGCCTTGAGGGCCTCGATGGCGATCTTGTGGTCGCCGGCGGTGATGGCTTCCTCGACCTTGCGGACGAAAGTGCGCATACGCGAACGGCGCGACTTGTTCACCGCGGTGCGGGCTTCGATCTTGCGGTTGGCCTTTTTGGCCGAGGCGGTATTGGCCATGAAATCCTCTTGGCGCTTCAACCCGATGGTGCAGCCTTTCGAGCCGCTCTGCCATGGGCGATGAAATGGAAGCGGCGGCACCCGGCCGCCAAGTTGGGGGGTGTATAGGCGCGAGGGGGCGTGGCGTCAACTGGATTCAGGCGCTGCCGCGTCCTGGCCCTCAATGCTGGCAGACCGGGCAGAAGAAGGTCGACCGCCCGGACTGCACGATGCGCTTGATCGTGCCGCGGCAGCCCGGCGTCGGGCAGGGCTCGCCCTCGCGGTCGTAGACAGCGAAACGGTGCTGGAAGTAGCCCGAGTTGCCCTCCGCGTTGCGGAAGTCGCGCAGCGTCGAGCCGCCGGCGTCGATGGCCTCGACCAGCACCGCCCGCACCCCGTCCGCCAGGTCCTCGAGGCGCTTCGAGGGCTTGCCCGACTTCAGCACCAGCGTCCCCGCCGCACGGTCCGGCCGGATATGGGCCCGGTACAGCGCCTCGCTGACATAGATGTTGCCCAGCCCCGCCACCACCCGCTGGTCGAGCAGCGCCGCCTTCATCGGCGCCTTCTTGCCGGCGAAACGGTCCGCCATTTCCGCGGCATTGAACGCGTTCGACAGCGGCTCCGGTCCGAGTCCGGCGAGCAGCGGGCTGTCCTCGTCGTGATCGAACAGGTCCATGAAGCCGAAGCGCCGCGCGTCATTATAGATGAGCTTCATGCGCCCGTGCCGGGGATGTGTGAGCTCCATGACCAGGTGGTCGTGCTTGCGGTCCTCCGTCGGCTCGTAGTAGCGCGACGGCTCCTTGTACCTGAAATCCTCGAAGCGGTAGCTGCCGGTCATTCCCAGGTGGCTGAGCCAGGTCATCGGTCTGCCGTCGGCCGTCTGCAGGCGGAACAGCAGGTACTTGGCCCGCCGCGCGAGGCTGGTGATGGTGGCCCCTTCGAGCGCCTGCGCAAAACCCTCGGGAAAGGGGAACCTGAGATCCTTGCGGTTCAGCGTCACCCTGTCGATATGCGCGCCGGTGACATAGGGCTCGAGTCCGCGGCGGACGGTCTCGACCTCTGGCAGTTCTGGCATGAGAGCTTGGTCCTTTCGCCCCGGTATGTTGCCGCCGAACCTACAACACGCAAGCGCCGGGCGATGTCAGCCTTTATCGGGATCGCGACCGGCGCGGCCATGCGCCTCCGTGAAGCATGGCAACCTTAACCCCTCTCGGTTATAACCCGCCCAGTTCCGGAGACCCCAGGCATGGCTGAGACCACCCATTTCGGCGACAGCACGGTCGCCCTCGAGGACAAGCAGGGACTGGTCAACGACGTCTTCCACCGCGTCGCCGACCGCTACGACCTGATGAACGACCTGATGAGCGGCGGCGTGCACCGGCTCTGGAAGGACGCCATGGTCGCGCGCCTCGCGCCGCCCAAGCAGGGCTCCGCGCCCTATCGCGTGCTCGACATGGCGGGCGGCACCGGCGACATTGCCGAGCGCATCGTCAACGCCTCGGTCGGCTTCGCCGAGGTGACGGTCTCCGACATCAATTCCGACATGCTGCGCGTCGGCGCCGAGCGCGCGAGGAAGTGGCGCTTTCCCGGCCAGGTGCAGTTCATCGAGGCGAACGCCGAGGCCCTGCTTTTCGAGGACGAGAGCTTCGACGCCTACACCATCGCCTTCGGCATCCGGAACGTGCCCCGCATCGAACTGGCGCTCAGCGAAGCCCATCGCGTACTGAAGCGTGGCGGGCGCTTCCTCTGCCTCGAGTTCAGCCAGGTCGACACCCCCGTGCTGGCCGAGGTCTACAAGGCCTTCTCCGACCGCGTCATCCCGCCCATCGGCCGCGCCGTCACCGGCGATGCGCAGCCTTACCGGTACCTCGTCGAATCGATCCGCAAGTTCCCCACCGCTGAGCATTTCTCGCAGATGATCGCGGCGGCCGGCTTCCGGCGCGTCACCTGCACGGCCTTCTCGGGCAATATCGCGGCCCTCCACGCGGCCTGGAAGCTCTGACGCCATGGGGTTGGGGGCTTACTTCCGGCTGGCCCGGGCCGGTTTCGTCCTCGCCCGCGAAGGGGCGCTGTCGCTGGCCGACAACGACGCCCTGCCGCCGGTGATGAAGGCGGGCATCCGCTTCGGCCGCCTGCTCGAGCGCCGCGAGGTCCGGCGCACCGGCAAGGTGGAACGCCTGACGCGCGCGCTGCACCGGCTGGGCCCGACCTACGTCAAGCTTGGCCAGACCCTCGCCACCCGTCCCGACATCGTCGGCGCCGAGGTTGCCGCCGACCTTTCCGTGCTTCAGGACGCCATGGAGCCTTTCGACCCGGCGCTGGTGCCCCGCCTGCTCGAGGAGGCGCTCGGTTCGCGCGCCGCCGAGCTGGTCGGGATCTCCCCGCCCGTCGCCGCCGCCTCCATCGCACAGGTGCATCACGCGACGCTTGCCGCCGGCACCAGGGTCGCCGTCAAGATTCTCCGCCCTGGCATCCGCGAGCGCTTTGCCGCCGATATCGAGAGCCAGTATGCCGGCGCCCGCCTGGCCGAGACCTTCGTGCCGGGCCTGCGGCGCCTGCGCCCGGTCGACGTGGTCGCGACCCTCGACCGGTCCGCCCGCATCGAACTCGACCTGCGCATGGAAGCCGCCTCCATCTCGGAGTTCAGCGACAACATCAAGGCCGACACCGGTTTCGTCATTCCGCGGGTCCTCTGGGACTATACCTCCGACACCGTGCTGACCACGAGCTGGGTGGAGGGCATTCCGATCCGCGACCTCGCGGCGCTCGACGCGGCGGGCATCGACCGCAAGACCCTCGCGAGGAACCTGCTGCAGGCCTTCCTCAGGCACACCGTCCGCGACGGCTTCTTCCATGCCGACCTGCACCCGGGCAATCTCTTCGCCGATCCGCGCACGAGCGACGTCGTCGCCGTCGACTTCGGCATCATGGGCCGCATCACCCGGCGCGAGCGGCGCTTCCTCGCCGACATCCTCTACGGCTTCATCACCCGCAACTACCGGCTCATCGCCGAGCGGCATTTCGAGATCGGCTACGTGCCGCGCACCCAGTCCGTCGACGACTTCGCCCAGGCGCTGCGCGCCATCGGCGAGCCGCAGCATGGCCGGCGCGTGTCGGACATCTCGATGGCCAAGGTCCTCGGGCAGCTCTTTGCCACCACCGAACTCTTCGAGATGCAGACCCGGCCCGAGCTGATCCTGCTGCAGAAGTCGATGGTGCTGGTGGAGGGCGTCGCGCGATCGCTCGATCCCGAGCTCGACATCTGGACCATCTCCGAGCCCATCGTCGGCGACTGGGTGCGGCGCGAGGCCGGGCCGCTCGGCCGGCTGGAGGACCTGAAGGACCATTTCGACACCGCGCTGGCCACCCTCGGCCGCCTGCCGGCCATCGCCGCCAAGGCCGAGGCGGCGCTCGACGACTACGAGCGCGACAAGCATGCCCCCGGCCGCCGCTTCAACCGCTTCATGATCCTCACCGGTTTCTGGGTGGGCCTCGCGGTCCTCCTCGTGGCCCTCTGGCGGCTCCTCGGATTCTGACGCCCGGTTCATCACCTGTTCATCAACCGGGCGATAGCGAGGCGGCAGGCGCTTGCCGCTCCTGGGTCCCGGTCATAACGTGCGGGGGAGGCGGCCGGCCTGTTGAGGAGATTTTCATGACCCTGAAGACTATTGGGCGGCTGGCCGGCGTGCTGCTGCTCGGCGCCAGCCTCGCCGGCTGCATGGACGTGACCGCCGAGGTCGAAGTCCTGTCCGACACCACGGGCAAGGCCACCACCACCATGACCATCGGTTCCGAGTTCTACCCGATGATCAAGCAGATGCGGGAAGCCGCCGAAGCTGGCGGCGAGGACGAGGACAGCTCCTCGGACACCGACTTCTGCAATGAAGAGGGCGACGTGCTGACCGAGAATGCCGATGGCGGCGCCACCTGCACGTCGGTCAAGCAGGGCCCGCTCACCGAGATCACCGCCGACGAGGATGGCGTCAGCGAAGACACCGTCTTCACCGTGGTCAGCCCCGGCGTCGTCCGCGTCGCCTTCAAGACCAACGAGATGAGGAGCCAGGTCACCCAGGGCGAAGAGGATGCCCAGGCCGCGGCGATGATGAAGACCTATTTCGAGGGTCACAGCGCCACCATCCGCATCAAGGGCAAGCGCATCGTCGAGACCAACATGACCAAGGTCGGCGACAACGCCGCCGAGACCGTCATTCCGTTCACGGACCTTCTCGACGGCAAGTCCGACCTGCCGGACGAGCTCTACGCGGTGGTCGACACCAACTGATGACCGAATCCATCCAGATCAGCTTCATCTGGTTCGAACACGGCCGGGGCCTTGCGGTCCCGCGCCACGAGACGGCCGGGGCGGCGGGAGTGGACCTCCTTGCCGCCGTCGGTCCCTCCGAAGTCCTGATCATCGGGCCGGGCCAGCGCGCGCTGGTGCCCACCGGCATGGCCATCGCCCTGCCCGTCGGCTACGAGGCGCAGGTTCGCCCGCGCTCCGGGCTCGCCGCCCGGCACGGCGTCACCGTGCTCAACTCGCCCGGCACGATCGACGCCGACTACCGCGGCGAGATCAAGGTCATCCTCGTCAATCATGGCGCTGCCCCTTTCGAGATCCGCCGCGGCGAGCGCATCGCGCAGATGGTGGTCGCGCCGGTCACCCGCATTGAGTTCGAGCTCAGGGAGAGCCTCGATGAGACGGCACGTGGTGAAGGTGGCTTCGGCTCGACTGGCCGCTAGCCTCGGTTTCGCGCTGCTCGCCGCGCCGGCCTCGGCAGGCGACGCCGCGGCGCTCGGCCCGCTCGGCTTTTCCGCCGATGGCCGCTATTTCGGCTACGAGGAATACGGCGTCCAGGATGGCTCCGGCTTCCCCTATGCCTCCGTCTTCCTGGTCGATCTCGCCGAGGACCGGTGGGTCGGCAGTCCGGTCCGCGTCCGCCTCGACGATGAAACCCGAACCCTCGATGCGGCGCGCCGTCAGGCTCTCTCGCAGGCCGCCCCCATGCTCGAGAAGGCCGCGCTGGTCGTGCCTGCTCAGCCCCTGTTGATGAACGCCGATGGCGAGGTCGGCGTCGACGGCGCCGAGGCCGTCTTCGGGCTTTTCCGCCACGGGCTCGACGAGCCCGGCAACCAGTTGCGCCTCGAGCTCGAGACCTTTCCCTCGACGACGACCGAGCCCTGCGCCAGCTTCGGCATGGCCGAGCCGGTCAAGGGGTTCGCCCTGACCCTCGTCGATGAGGCCGGTACCGCCAGCGAGATGCATCGCGACGCCTCGGTTCCCGCCTCGCGGCGCTGCGTCGTCGACTATCGCATCCATGCCGTGCTGGCGCCGTTCCCGCGCGGCCTCGACGCCACGCCGCTCGTCGCCGTCATCTCGGTCTACAGCCTCGGCTTCGAGGGTCCCGACCGTCGCTTCGTCACTCTGCCGGTCACGCCGTGAGCACACTCAGCCCCGAAGAGATCAAGCGCTACTCCCGCCACATCGTGCTGCGCGGCGTCGGCGGGGAGGGCCAGCAGAAGCTGAAGGCCGCCCGCGTGCTGGTCGTCGGCGCGGGCGGGCTCGGCAGCCCCGTCATCGCCTATCTTGCCGCCGCCGGCGTGGGCACGCTCGGTGTCGTCGACCACGACATCGTCTCGCTGTCCAACCTGCAGCGCCAGATGATCCATCAGGTCGAGGCGATCGGCACGCCCAAGGTCGAAAGCGCCGCCGCCTTCGTCGCCGGCCTCAACGGGCATGTGGGCTACGTCCCGCATGTCGAGCGCATCGAGGCCGCAAATGCCGGCCGGCTGGTCTCGGGCTACGACTACGTGCTCGACGGCACCGACAATTTCGGCACCCGCGCCATCGTCGCCGAAGCCTGCCGGGCGGCCGGCGTGCCGCTGGTTTCCGGGGCCGTCTCGATGTTCGATGGCCAGGTCACGGTGTTCGTGCCGGGCGGCAGGACGTTCCGCGACCTCTATCCCGACACCCCGGACGAGGCCGACCTGCCGGCCTGCGAGGTGGTCGGCGTCCTTGGTGCGGTCACCGGCGTCATCGGCACGTTGATGGCGATGGAAGCCATCAAGCTCATCACCGGAGTAGGGGAGCCGCTCATCGGCCGCCTCCTCCTCTATGATGGCCGCGCCGCCAGCTTCACCGAGCTGGCCTACTAGCGTCTCCCATTGGGCCGCGGATCAAGTCCGCGGATGACGGCCGAGAGAGCGTCGGCTGGGGCGGGAAACGCTTCGCTTCCCGCCCTTACCTTGCGCCGCGCAGGGCGAGGGCGCGCTGCGCCCGCACCGAGAACATCACGAGCGCGGCGATGGTGACCACGAACGGGATCATCCGGATCAGCTCGGCCGGGATTTCGTTGAACAGGCCTGGCATCACCACGGCCAGCGCCTCGAAGCAGCCGAAGAGCAGCGCGGCGATGAGCGCGCCGACCGGATGGCGCGCGCCCAGCAGCACCGCGCCCAGCGCGATGAAGCCACGGCCCGCAGTCATGTCGCGGGTGAAGCCGACATAGTTGAACATCGCAAGCTGCGCGCCCCCGAGACCCGCCAGCGCCCCCGAGACGACGAGACTCCAGGTGCGGACCTTGTTGACCGGGATGCCCGCGGCCTCGGGCGCCGCGGGGTACTCGCCCACGCCGCGCAGCCACAGGCCCCAGGGCGTGCGGTAGAGGAAGTACCAGATGGCAAAGACGAGGAAGGCGGCAACCCAGCTCAGCACCGAATGGCCCGAGAGGAACGCGGTGAGCGTCGGCCCGATGCCCGGGATACCGGAGAGGAAGCTGAGGTCGACGGCCGGGATGGCCTTGGAGGGCAGGTTGATCGAGGTGCCCTTGTCGCCGCCGGTAGCGAGAGCCAGCGCGAACACCGTACCGCCCGTGGCGAGGATGTTGATGGCAAAGCCGACGAGGATGATGTCGGCCTTCAGCCGCAGCGCGAAGAACGCCATGAGCAGTCCGAGCAGGGCCCCGGCGCCGAGGCCCGCCACCACCGCCACGTACCACGGGGCATAGACCGAGACGATCACCGCGGTCAGGCAGCCGATCAGCATCATGCCCTCGAGCGCGACGTTGAGCGCTCCCGAAAGGTCGGCGACGAGACCGCCCATGGTCGCGAGCAGCAGCGGCGTCGTGGTGCGGATGACGGTGACGAAGAACGTCGCCGAAAAGACCGTGAGGAACAGTTCCATCATTTGGAGGCACCCCCGACAGCGACAGGCGCGGTCGCGGCCGCGGTGCCGCGCTTGAACCACCTGGTGATGAAGTTGAGCGAGAAGCTCGACGAGACGAGCAGGATGATGATCGCGGTGACGACGCCGATCACCTCGGCCGGCACGTCCGTCCTCAGGTTCATCAGCAGCGCGCCCTGCCGGAGATAGGCGTAGAACAGCGCGACGACCGGCACCGCCAGGGGACGGCTGCGCGCCACGATGGCGACGAGGATGCCCTCGAAGGCGATGCCGCCCTCGAACAGCACGGTGAGCTTGCCGAAGGCCTGGCCCTGGATCAGCATCGAGCCGAGGAGGCCTCCCAGCGCGCCCGACGCGGTCATGGCCGAAACCATGATGAAGGTGGACTTGATGCCGGCATACTCGGCAAAGCGCGCATTGTGGCCGACGAGGCGGAGCTTGAGGCCCCAGCTGGTGCGATAGAGCGCGAACCACACCACGACCACCGAAACCAGCGCGAAGATGAGGCCGAGGTCGATGCGCGTCTTGTCGACCAGCGTCGGAAACACCGCGGCGTCGGGGAAGGGGTTGGTGGTGTTCTGGCCGCTGCCCGGCGGCACGAGGAAGCGCAGCACGAGGAAGTTGCACAGCTCGATCGCGATGTAGTTCAGCATCAGCGACGAGACGATTTCGTTGGCGCCCAGCTTCGCCTTGGCGATGCCGGGCAGGAACCCGTAGAAGCCGCCGGCCAGCATGGCCGCGAGAACGCCGAGCGGGATCGCCGCCCAGCTCGCCCCGAGCGGGGACAGCGCCACCAGGCTCGCCGCCATTGCGCCGATATAGACCTGTCCCTGCACGCCCATCGAGAACTGCCGGGCCTGGAACACGAGGCTGAACGCGAGGCCCGTGATGGTCAGCTTGGCAGCGTCGTCGATCCACAGCCCGATGGTTCTCACGCGCGAGATCGGCGCGGTGAGCAGCTGCGTCAGCGCGTTGAGCGGCTCCTTGGAAGTGATCAGCACGATGACGAAGGTGACGAGCAGCGCGATGGCGAGCGCGCCGAGCGCGCGGCCCACCTCGCGCCGGACGGTCTTCCAGCGCGCGCTGCGGTTGATGGCCGGGAGGGTGCTCATCGCAATGCCACCTGCATTTCTTCCGATGTCTGTGTCGACAGCCCCAGCATGTACGTGCCGAGCGTTTCCGGTGTCAGGTCGGGCTGGTTGATGAACGCGGCGACGATGCGCCCGCGATAGAGGACGACGAGCCGGTCGCTGAGCGCCAGCAGCTCGCTGAGGTCGGCCGAGCTGAGCAGCACGGCCGCCCCTCCGTCGCGCGCGTCGGCGATGCTGCGCCAGATGAACTGCGTCGCTCCCAGGTCGACGCCGCGCGTCGGCTGGTTGACGAGCAGCAGCCGCGGCTGCTCGGTGAGCTCGCGCGCCACGACCACCTTCTGCATGTTGCCGCCCGACAGCGTGCCCACGGCATAGCTCGGCCCGCCGACGCGGATCGAGAAGCGCTCGATCAGCTTCAGCGCATTGTCGCGGATGGCCTTGAGGTCGAGAATTCCGTTGCGCACGAAGCGGGGGTCGTCGAGCCGCGTCGCGACGAGGTTCTCGCCCACGCTCGCGCCGGTCGCGAGCCCTTGGGCGATGCGGTCCTCGGGAATCGATGCAAGCCCGATCGCGCGCCGCTCGAGCACGCTCTTGTGCGTCGCGTCCTCGTTGCCGATGGTGATCGTGCCGCCCGCGATCGGTCGCAGCCCGGCGATGGCCTCGAGCGTTTCGGCCTGCCCGTTGCCCTCGACGCCGACCAGCCCGACGATTTCGCCGGAATGGACGTTGAGGTCGAGCCCGGCGACCACTTCGGTGCCGCGCGCATTGACGACGCGCAGGCCCGCCACGGCGGCGATGCGCTCGCTCTGGTCGGTCGGCTTGCGCTCGACCCTGAGCGTCACTTCGCGCCCCACCATCAGGGCGGCGAGGCTCTTCTCGGTGACCTCGTCGGCCTTCACCTGGCCAACCGTCTTGCCCTGCCGCATCACGGTGATCGAGTTCGAGATCTCGAGCACTTCGGGCAGCTTGTGGGCGATGAAGATCACGGTCTTGCCCTGCGCCACCAGCGAACGGATGGCGACGAACAGTTCCTGCACTTCCTGCGGCGCCAGCACGGCTGTCGGCTCGTCGAGGATCAGGATGCGGGCATTGCGGTAGAGCGCCTTGAGGATCTCGACGCGCTGCTGCTGGCCGACGGGGAGCGTCCCCACCGGCGGCAGCGGATCGACCTTGAGGCGGAATTTCTCGGACAGCGCCTGCACCTCGGCGATCGCCTTCTCGCGATCGAGCCTGATGCCGGCCCTGGGCTCGGAGCCGAGCACGACGTTCTCGTACACCGAAAAGCTCGGCACCAGCGAGAAGTGCTGGAACACCATGCCGATGCCGGCATCGATGGCTTCGCGCGGGTTGGCGAAATGCACCGGCTTGCCGTCGAGCAGGAGCGTCCCGCCGTTCGGCTGTTCGATGCCGAACAGGATCTTCATGAGAGTGGACTTGCCGGCGCCGTTCTCGCCCACGACCGCGTGGACCTCGCCGGCCTCGATGCTCAGGTTCACCCCGTCGTTGGCGACCACTCCACCGGGATAGGTCTTGCTGATCCCGATCGCTTCCAGAAGCGCCATGTCTGCCCCCGCAGAAAGTGGGGACCCCGCCGTGGCGAGGTCCCCGGGTTCATCAGTTCATCACGGTGTCGACGACGATCTCGCCGGCGGTGATCTTCTTTTCCAGCTCGTCGACCTCGGCGCGAACCTCGGCCGGCACGGTCTTCTCGTACTGGGCGTTGCGGGAAATGCCGACGGCATTGTCCTTGAGGCCCAGGATCAGCGTCTTGCCGTATTCCTGGGTGCCATCGATCGTGTTCTTCAGCACGAGGTAAAGCGAGTCGCCCACGCGCTTTTCCACCGAGGTGAAGATCACGTCGGCCTGCGCCGGGTCGCTCTCGGCGAAGATGGCGGCCTGGTCGCTGTCGACGCCGACGGCCAGCTTGCCTGCATCCTTGGCCGCCTGCAGCGCGCCGATGCCGGTGCCGCCGGCGATCGGGAACACGATGTCGACGCCCTGGTTGAACTGGGCCAGCGCGATTTCCTTGCCCTTGGCCGGGTCGGTGAAGGTGCCGGCCACCTGGCTGACGATCTCGACGTCGGGATTGGCTGCCTTGGCGCCCTGGTCGAAGCCGACCTTGAAGTCGAGCACGGTCGGGCCTTCCATGCCCACGATCGTGCCGAGCTTGCCGCTCTGCGAGATCTTGGCCGCGGCGTAGCCGGCGAGGTAGCCGGCGGTCGAGGTGTAGTACTGGATGCCGATGACGTTGTCGCAGTCGCAGTTGGCGAAGTCGACGGTGTCGTCGAAGATCACGAACTTCTCGTCGGGGTACTCGGCGGCGATCTCTGGCACGTAGGGGCCCATCTCGAACGTGCCGACGATGACGACGTCATAGCCCGAGTCCGCGGCGTCGGCGAGCGCCGGCTGCCACTTGCTCTTGTCGGTGCCCGCTTCGATGATCTTCAGCTCGACCGGCAGCTCGGCGCTGGCCCGGTTGAGGCCCGCGGCGGCGGAGTCGAAGAAGCTCTTGTCGCCCAGCGTGCCGTGCACGACCAGCGCGACCTTCAGCGGGTTGTCCTGGGTGTACTCCTGCGCGGCGGCGGGAATTGCCGTCGATGCCATCAGCGCGGCGGCGAGCAGGGAACCTGCAGCGGCCTTGGTGAGAGTCGGGAACAGAGACATGCGCACTCCTGTTTGCGTTTGTTCTCAGGGAAGGTAGGCGGCGGATACGGCGTAGAGGGCGTCGACCCTTGCGACGTCGACCTCCTCGACGAACGTAATCTTGGGCGTGCCGAGGCGGCCCGAGGGATCGACCAGCGTCATGCCGCGGGTGATGCCCGGCGCCAGCGCCACGGAGGAGGAAGCCGAGATCGACTTGCTCACCATGGTCGGGTCGAGCACCACGGCGGCCGCCAGCGGATCGACATAGAGGAACCGGTCGGGCAGGCCGCGCTTCACCCCGTTCGAGCGGGCATGCTGCTGCAGCGCCGCGTTGAACGCCTTGAGCGGCGAGGGCGCGATGGTGGCGAACAGCGCATCGACCTTCTCGCCGTCCATGAAATGGGTGAGGCAGGGCTCCCAGGGGACGACGACCGTCTCGATGCCGGCGGTCAGCACCACATGCGCGCCCTCGGGGTCGGCATAGATGTTGAACTCGGCCGCCGGGGTCGTGTTGCCGCGGCCATAGACGTTGCCGCCCATGATGGTGAGCGTGCCGATACCCTCGACGATGCCCGGATCGAGCCGCAGCGCCAGCGCCAGGTTCGTCAGCGGGCCGATCATCAGGATATCGACCTTCTCGCCCTTGGCCCGGGCTTCGTTGAAGGTGCGCACCAGCACCCCGACGCCGTCGTCGGATGCGTGCTCGTTCTGGCGCTCCGGCCGCGGCGCTCCGCCCAGGCCGTCGTCGCCATGCACGTACTTGGCATCGATCACCGGCTGCGTCAGCGGCCGGTCGGCGCCCCGATGCACCGGAACGTCGATGCCGAGGTGTGCGCAGACCGCCAGCAGGTTCGTCGTCGCCTGGTCGCGGCCCACATTGCCGAACACGGTGGTGATGATGTCGGGGGTCTTGCCGTTCGCGACGAGGAGGATCAGGGCCTGGGCGTCGTCGACGCCACCGTCGCTGTCGAAAATGAACTTACGCTTGGTCAAGCTAGGCAACTTCTTTCTTGCTCTTGGCGTCAGCTTTGGCGCGCTCGACGCGGTTCCAGAAATCGGCATAGGTCGCCGAGTAGCCGGCACGGATATCATCATACGGCCGGCGCGTCAGCGCGCGGTCGCGCACCAGCTGTTCGCCCGAAACCCACATGTGCCGCAAGTCGCGGCCCGAACCGGAATAGACCAGCAGCGTCTCGGGGTCCGGCGTCTCGGAATAGCCGGCGCCGCTGAGGTCGAAGGCCACGATGTCGGCCGCCTTGCCGGGCTCGAGGCTGCCGATCTCGTGCTCGAGGCCGAGCGCCTTCGCGCCCTCGATGGTCGCCATGCGGATCAGGTCGCGGCTCGAAAGCGGCTGCGCCACCCCTTCGCGATGGCTGGCGACCAGACCCGCCACGCGCATCTCGGCTACCATGTCGTAGGAATTGTTGGCGGCAACGTTGTCGGTGCCGAGCGCCACCGTCACCCCTGCGGCCCTCAGTTCGACAGCGGGGCAGATGCCCTTGCGCCCCGAGCGCAGCCCGGCCGTCGCGTTGTACGAGACCGAGGCGTGCGGGGCCCGCGCGAACACCGCGATGTCCTCGGGACTGAGGTCGAGGCAGTGCCCGGCGTGGATGCGGCCGTTGAAGAAGCCGATCTTTTCAAGCGCCACGGCGGCGGTGGTGCCGTAGCGGCGCTGCGTTTCCTCGTTGTCCTCGGGGCCGCAGGCCATGTGCAGGTGGAGGCCCACGCCATGGCGGTTGGCGACCTCGACCTCGGCAACGAGCAGGTCCTCGGTATTGTCGACATAGGGCGCGTGCGGTCCGAACCAGGGAATGACCCGGCCATCGGCCGAACGCTGCTGTTCGAGGAACGCCGTGGCCCTGGCGAGTTCCTCCTCGCCGCGTTCCCTGTCGCCCAGCTGCACGATGCCGTAGGCGATCACGGCGCGCAGCCCTGCCGCCTTCACGGCCTCGGCGATCTCCTCGGCGAAAAAGTACTGGTCGCAGAAGGTGGTAGTGCCCGAGAGCGCCATCTCGGCGCAGCTCAGCGCCACCGCCGGCCCGATATCGGAGGAGACCAGCGACAGCTCCGGCTCGCGGATCGAGTTGTACCAGCCCTCCATGGTGAGCAGGCTCTGGCCTTCGGACCGGCCGCGGAACAGCACCATGGCGGAATGGGTGTGCGCGTTGACGAGCCCCGGCATCACGAGGTGTCCGGGCAGCGCGAAGGCCTCGTCGAAATCCGACGGATCGGGCGTGCCGTCATTGGGTCCGATAGCGCTGATCCTGCCGTCCCGGATGGCGACATAGCCGCCCTCGAACACGGTGTTCTCAGCGTCCACGGAAAGAACGGTGGCTCCGTGGATAAGCGTGGAACCCATTTGACCTCCATCCGGTAAACCGGTTTACATGGCGAGCTAACGACGAAATTCGCGAGCTTGTCAAATGCAATCGAGGACCTCCCGGTGAGCCGAAACCCGTTCGTCGCCGACGCTGACATCCGCCTCCGGCATGAGCGCCTTGCCGCTTCTTCAGGCGCGGAAATCCGGGAAGAAATTGCTGTTCTGCTGTCGGGACGAAAGGCCGCCCTCGGGGACAACTCGGGGTGCGTCCTGCCCAGGCGGGAGGCAGAGGCGCTGATGGCGCGCCATGAAGTCGCAGCTGTGGAAGACCTCATGCTGCTGGCCCTCGGCGTCGCCCGCGACGTCGCCCGGCCGCCGGTTTCGAACTTCCATGTCGGCGTGGTCGGGCTCGAGCGCGAGACCGGCAACCTGGTCTTTGGCGGCAATGTCGAGTTCCCGCGCACCCATCTGGGCTACACCATCCATGGCGAGGGCTTCGTGTTCACCCGCGCCGCCTCGCGCGGCACCACGCTCTCGACCATCGCCATCGACGAGGCGCATCCCTGTGCCCATTGCCGGCAGTACCTCAGCGAGTTCCGCGCGACGTGCGACCTGCTGCTCATCGATCCCCTGGGGCATCGGCTGACCATGGCCGACCTCTATCCCTGGCCCTTCGACCCGAACTACCTCGGCGACGACGGCTACGTGCCCGGAACTGTCGACCCCGCACTGGAGCTGGGAGAGCATGACCTGCCCGAGTTGATCGCCGGGCGGCTGCTCCTCGCCGGCCGGCGCGCGCACGCTCCCTACAGCAGGTGCCCCGGCGCCGTGGTGCTGGCTCTCAACGACGGCAACATGGTCTCGGGCTTTGCCATCGAGAGCGTCGCCTTCAACCCCACCATGGGCCCGTTGCAGGCCGCCATGATCGACCTCATCGCGCATGGCTACGAGGCCGCCGATATCGCCGAGGCGGCGCTGGGCACCCGGCGCGGCGGCGACGTCGACTATTCTCTCAGCGTCACCGAACTGCTCGGCAAGCTCGCGCCGTCGGCGCCCTTGTCGGTCGTCGGGTGGGCCTGATGCTCGACGCCGCCCGCGCCAGCTGGGAAGATGTTTCGGCCGCCATCGGTCGCGGCCTCGTCGCGGTTCAGCCCGTCGGCGCGGTGGAGCAGCACGGAGCGCATCTGCCGCTCCTCACCGACACGGTGATGGCCACCGGCGTCGCGCGCCGCATCGCCGAAGGCTGCGACGGCCTGCTGCTGCCCGCCATCGCCTATGGCGATGCCTGGACCGCTGAAGGCTGGGCCGGCACGCTGTCGCTCTCGCCCGATACCCTGCGCGCCACGGTGCTCGACATCGGCCGCGGCCTGCAGCGCATGGGCGTGCGCGGGCTCGTCACCGTCAACGGCCACTTCGGCAACCGCGAGCCCATCAGCCTCGCGGCGCGTGCCTTGTCCGAGACGGGGTTTCCCGTCCTCCATCTCGACTATCCCGGGCTCGAGCGGCTGGCCGCGGAAGTGATGGAGTCAAAGCCCGCCGGCCCCGGCTTCTACCATGCCGACGAAGTCGAAACCTCGATCATGCTGGCGCTGGCGCCCCAGACGGTGCGGATGGAACTGGCGCAGCCCGAGTATCCCGAGTTCCCCGAACTCTTCGGCTCCGAGCCCGTGCCCCTCAACACCTTCAACGCCTCCGGCGTCTTCGGCGACCCGCGCCCGGCCACAGCCGAAAAGGGCGAGGCAATGATCGCCGGCATCGCGGCGGAGAGCCTGCGGCTGATCGAGTTGTGGCGGAGCAAGCACGCCATATGAGCTCCGCCCTCAGTTGCGACCTCATGGCCGGGACAAGGCCCGGTGTGAGGGACAAGAGTGAGTATCGTGGCTGTGGCTGTTGATCCGCTTCCCGACGACCTGATCCTCGAGGCGCGCGACGAGGTGAAGATCCGGCAGGACCTGCTGCTGGTGGCGCTCGGCAAGCGCCCGGCCGATCGCATCCTGCGCGTCGGGCGGCTGCTCGACGTGCATTCGCGCACCTGGCTCGAGGACCAGGAGATCGTCATCCGCGGCCGCCGCATCGCCTGGGTCGGTCCCGCCGGTGACTATGCCGGCGAGGCGGCCGAGCGGCTGCACGAGCCGAACCTTTCCGCCGTCCCCGGCTTCGGCGAGGTGCACAAGCATATCGAAAGCTCGCACCTCACCCCCGAGTGGGAAGCGGCCCTCGTCCTCCCCCGCGGCAACACCTGGACCTGCGAGGCGAGCCACGAGTTCTCCAACGTCGACGGCGCGAACAATCTCGAGTTCTGGCTGACGGCGCGCCAGGCCGGCTCGCGGCTCAAGATCTTCCCGCAGCCCGGCTCGGCCGTGCCGCCGACGGCCTACGAATGGGGCGGCGGCCACTTCGGCCGCGACGAGCAGCAGGCCTTCATGCGCCACCCCATGGTGACGGGTCTCGACGAGGTCATGGACTGGCCGGCGCTCTGGAACCCCGAGAACCCATCGCACCAGCGGTTGTGGGGCATGATCGAGGCCACCTTCGCCGCCCGGGGCGTCGTCGAGGGCCATGCGGCAGGGCTCCGTTCGCTGCCCGAAATCAACGCCTTCGCCGCTGCCGGCCTTGCCTCCGACCACGAGATGGCGACCGCCGACGAGGCCTGGGAGAAGCTTCGCCGCGGACTCTTCATCGAGATCCGCATCCACACCATGCCCGAGATCATCGGCGGCCTCCTCGCGCGCGGCCTCGCCGACTGGAGCCAGGTGGCCTTCGCCACCGACGATCGCAGCGCCCCGCTCACGCTCGAGATCGGCGCGACCGACCACAACGTTCGCACCGCCATCGCCGCGGGGCTCGCCCCCGAGATCGCCATCCAGTGCGTCACCATCAACCCTGCGCGCCACATGCGGCTCACCCCGCATGTCGGCTCGATCTCACCGGGACGCTATGCCGACATGGTGTTGCTCGAGGACGTGCCGAGCCTGTCGATCGCGAGGGTCTGGGCCGACGGCGAGCAGGTCTCCGAGGGCAATCGGTTCACCGGCACGGTGCCGCGGATCCGCTGGCCCGACTGGGCGACCCGCACGGTCAACATCCGGCGCGACCTCACGGCGGCCGACTTCGCCATCAAGGCGGCACCCGGCCGGGACGTCATGAACGCAGCGGTCCTCCGCCCCTTCCACTGGCATCCCGAGTTCCTCACCGTCGAGTTGCCGGTCGAGGCGGGCGAAGTGCAGCGCCTCCCGGCCCAGAACATCACCAAGTTCGCCATCGTCGACCGCTTCTCCGGCGAGGGAAAGGTGTCGCGGATGTTCTGGCGCGGCACCGGCCCGCGCGATCCCGACACCGCGCTCGCCTGCTCGGTGGCCCACGACAAGCACAATATCTGGACCTGCGGCTCCTCGGACGCGGCCATGGCGCTTGCCGTGAACCGGTTGCGCGAGCAGCAGGGCGGCTGGGTCCTCGTGCATCGCGGCGAAGTCACGGCCAGTGTGCGCTTCGAGGTCGGAGGCCTGATGTCCCAGCGCCCGGCCGAGGCTCTTGCCGCCGACATGGCCGCGCTCCGCGAGGCCGCCGCGAACGTCGACTGGATGTACGAGCCGAGCTGGCATCCGCGCTGGCATCCCGGATTTCCCGAGCGGCTGATGTTCGCTACGCTCACCTGTGCGCCGTGGCAGTGGGTGCTGGTGGCCCCGTCGCCGCTCGCCCCCGAGGGCCTCGTCAACGTCGTGACGGGCGAGACGCACCCCGTCGTGTGGTAGTCATGAAACCGCTTTACTAAAGCGCTTTCATTGTCCAGTCTCGACAGTGGAGGGAGAGGGGGAGCCAATGGCGACTATACACGATGTGGCGCAGGAGGCGGGAGTTTCGCCCACCACGGTGTCGCGCTACCTGAACCACCGGATCGAACTGCCGTCGACGACCTCGGGGCGCATCGACGCGGCGATCAGGAAGCTGGACTACCGGCCCAACCTCATGGCCAAGCGCCTCTCCACCGGCAAGACCGAGGCCGTCGGCCTCGTGACGCCCGAAATCCGCGAACCGTTCTTTGCCGAACTCGCCTCGGCCTTCGAGGACGAGGCGGACCGGCACGGCTACACCGTGTTCATGAGTTCGACCCGCTCCAACCGTGAGCGCGAGGTCGCCTCGCTCGAGCGCCTGCAGGATGGCCATGTCGATGGCCTGCTGATGATGACCAACACCCCCGACGACGGCACGCTCGCGGCCCTGATCGGCAAGCGCCGCAACGTCGTCATCGTCGACGAGGACATTCCCGGCGTCGCGGTGCCGCGGCTGTTCGTCGAGAACACCGAAGGCGCCTACCAGGCGACCCGGCACCTGATCGAGGCGGGGCACCGGCGCATCGCCTATCTCGGCGGGCCGCATGGCCTCCTCACCGTGACCGAGCGCCGCGAGGGCTTCCTCATGGCGATGAACGAGGCCGGCATCCAGGTCCGCCCCGAATATGTCGCGATGGGCAGCTTTGCGCCCGAACTGGCCCGCGCCGCCACCGCGGCGTTCCTCGCGCTGCCCCTGCCGCCCACGGCGATCTTCGCCTCCTCCGACTATCTCGCCATCGGCGCGGTGATGGGCCTGCGCGATGCCAGTGTCAGCGTGCCCGACGACGTGTCGCTGGTCGGCTTCGACGACATGTCCTTCGGCGCCCTCCTGGCGCCGCCGCTGACCGCCATCCGGCAGCCGGTCGAACAGCTCGGGCGGCAGGGCTTCATGTCGCTCCTGGCGCTTCTCAACGGCGACGAGCCGCCGCTGCTGACGCGGCTGCCCGTCGAGCTCATCCGCCGCGCCTCCGTCGCGGCCCCCACCACCAAGGATTTCAGAACTTGAGCAAGAAGGTCCTGATCGCAGGCGAGTCCTGGGTCACCCACTCGATCCACACCAAGGGTTTCGACAGCTTCACCACCACCGAGTACAACGAGGGCGTGCGCTGGCTGCGCGCCGCGCTGGAACAGGGCGGCTGGGACGTGACGTTCCTGCCCAACCATCTCGCCGCACGCGACTTCCCGCAGACTGCCGAGGCGCTGGCCGCCTATGACGTCGTGATGCTCTCCGACATCGGCGCCAATACCCTGCTGCTGCATCCCGATACGTTCGTCCGTTCGGTGCCGCTGCCCAATCGCCTCGTCTCCATCCGCGACTACGTGCTCGCCGGTGGCGGCCTCGTGATGATCGGCGGCTACCTCACCTTCCAGGGCATCGACGCCAAGGGCCAGTACGCGGGCTCGCCCGTCGAGGACGTGTTGCCGGTGACCCTGTCCCGCCACGACGATCGCAAGGAAGCGCCGCAGGGAATCGTCGCCCGCGTCGGCGACAGCGGCCATCCGATCACCGCCGGCATTGCCGGCGAGTGGCCGGCGCTGCTGGGCTACAACGCGGTGTCGCCGCGCCCCGATGCAGAGGTTCTGGTGAGCGTCGGCGACGATCCGCTGATCGCCGTGGGTGCGTTCGGCAAGGGCCGCTCGGCGGTCTTCACCTCCGACTGCGGCCCGCACTGGGCTCCGCCGCCCTTCGTCGACTGGGCCGGCTACGCGCCGCTCTGGAACAACATCGCCAACTGGGTGGGCCGCAAATGAGCAGCGACGGCGTCAAGGTAAAGCAGCCCCCCGATCCGTGGCAGCGCACCACCACCGAGAGCGGTTTCCCGGCCGACGAGGTGATCTCCGCGCTGCAGAAATCCATCCGCCGCGGCCTCACCGAGAACGCCGTGCTGCTCGGCTGGGAGATGTTCATCACCTCTCCCGAGCTCGAGGAGAAGATGTGGGCCCGCCTGCAGGTCATCTCCGTCGAGGACGTCGGCTACGGCAACCTCGATGCGCCGGTGCTGGTCGATACGCTCTACCGCATGCACCAGCGCTTCGCCCGCCCCGAGCACGACCGGTTCCTGTTTGCGGCGCACGCCATCCGCGTCATGGCCTCGGGCCGCAAGGACCGCACCACTGACGACATGGTCAACTGGGCCAGGCACGCCATGGCCTTCGGCGAGCGGAGGCCCGAAATTCCCGATTTCGCCGTCGACATGCACACCGGCCGCGGCGAGGCCATGGGGCGCGACTACCTTTACTTCATGACCGAAGCCAGCAAGGTATCGCCCGAGATCGAGAACAAGGACCAGACCTATCGCGACTGGATCCTTGCCGCATTGCAGGCGGGCAGGCTGACCTAGCCTGCCTCCGGAGGAGAACACACCATGGCGCGCGCACCGGTTGCCGTTCTCGGCATCTTCGTGGCGGACCTCGCCTTCCGCGCCCCGCGCCTGCCGCTGATGGGCGAGACCATCCTCGGCCAGGGCTTCCGGGACGGGCCTGGCGGCAAGGGCTCCAACCAGGCCATCGCCGCAGCGCGCGCCGGCGGCGATGCCCGCATCATCACCCGCATCGGGCGGGATACGTTCGGCGGCATGGCGCAGCAGGCCTGGGCCGCCGACGGCATCGACACCTCGGCGGTCGTCATCGACGAGGACGCCCCCACGGGGGCGGCCTTCATCTTCGTGTCCACCCAGACCGGCGACAACGCCATCATCGTCGAAAGCGGCGCCGCGGCGAACCTCTCCCCCGCCGATGTTGCTGCCGCCGGGAGCGTCATCGCCTCCTCCCGGGTGCTGGTCACCCAGTTCGAGCAGCCGGTCGAAACCGCCATCGCCGCGCTCACCCTCGCGCGGCGCCATGGCGTCACCACCATCCTCAACCCCGCTCCCGCCGTCGCGGTGGACGACTCGATCTATGCGCTCTGCGACTATGTCACGCCCAACGAGACCGAGGCTGCGACGCTGACCGGGCTCGGGGTCGAGACGGTCGACGACGCGCTGGCGGCCGCGAGGGAGTTCGTGCGCCGCGGCGCGCGGAACGCCCTCATCACCCTCGGCGACAAGGGGGCGGTGCTGCATGGGGCCGCCGGCACGCACGTGGTCCCGGCTTTCAAAGTCGCCAGGGTGGTCGAGACCACCGGCGCGGGCGACGCGTTCAACGGCGGCTTCGCCGTGGCGCTGGCGGAAGGCCGTTCACCGGCCGAGGCCATCCGCTTCGGTTGCGCCACCGCGGCGATCTCCGTCCAGCGCCCGGGCACGGCGCCCTCCATGCCGACCCGCGCCGAGATCGACGCCCTCCTCGCCGGCAGCGAGTTCGTTGCTTCTCCCGGCGATTAATGCATATTGCGGGCAATAAGCAATCAGCCGCCGCGCCCCGACCGGTGGCGGCGGCCACACCGGTGCCGGACATGCCCGCGAAACCGATCCCGCTCTACGAGACCATCTACGGCGTGCTGCGCCAGCACCTCGCCGAGCAACGCTTCGCCCCCGGGCTGGTGCTCGGGGAGGCGAACGTCGCGCGCGCCTTCCGGGCCAGCCGCATTCCTGCCGCCGCGGCATTGCGGCGCCTGCGCGACGAGGGCCTGATCGTCGATTTCGGCGGGCGCGGCTATCTTGCCCGCGGCGATGCCCCGTCCGCGCCCCGGCTGCGGGTCGAACTGGCCGAGGCCGGGCTCGTCCTGCCGGCCGAACTCGAGACCGAGGCGGCGCCGCGCAACATCGGCGTCAAGCTCTACCCCCAGGTCGAGCACACCGTCGCGGCGAGCCTCGCCTACGGGCGTTTCATCCTCAACGAATCCGCGCTGGCCGACCATCACGGCGTGAGCCGCACCGTCGCCCACGAAGTGCTGACGCGCCTCGCCCGCACCGGCATCATCGTGCAGGAGCCCAACCAGCGCTGGTATGCCGGCCCGCTCACCGCCGACTCGATCGGCGAGCACTACGAGATGCGCTGGGTGCTCGAACCGGTGGCGCTGCGCCAGGCCTACCCGAGGTTCAGCGAGGCCGAGCTGCGCGAGCGCCGCGATCGCGTGGCGCGCGCCGAAGCGGGCGGCCGCAGCGTCGGCCGGCTCGAGCGGATCGAGCAGGACCTGCACGTCGACACGGTGGCGCGCTGCAACAATTCGCAGCTGCTGCAGGCGGTCCAGCGCAGCCAGCTGCTGCTGATCGCCACCCACGACACGTTCCGCCGCCACCGCACCAGCGAGGAACTCTCCACCATGCTGGCCGAGCACCGCGGCATCTATGACCACCTCCTGGCCGGCGACCTCGACGCCGCCTGCCGCGCCCTCGAAGCCCACCTCAGGCGCTCGATGATTCCCAACATCGACATGATCCGGCGGCTCGGCCCGATGCCCGACAACCTCAAGGTCCCCTACCTCGTCCCCGTCGGCAGAACCGGCTGACCGAAACAAAAACCCCGGCCTCTTGCGAGACCGGGGTTTCGATTGGTCGGAGTAGAGTGATTCGAACACTCGACCCCCTGCTCCCGAAGCAGGTGCGCTACCAGGCTGCGCTATACTCCGCTGGATGAAGCCACCACCCGTGGTGCCGGAACGTCGGGACTGATCCGGCAGGTGTCAGCGTCTGCGAGGCGCGTTATAGACTCGCTCCCTTGCCGGTTCAAGCGCCTAACTGAGGCGTTTTCCGATTGGTTGCGTCGCCATGGTGAAGCGTGTAGGAACGCGCCCGTTGGGGCGTCGCCAAGTGGTAAGGCAGCGGTTTTTGGTACCGCCATTCCTAGGTTCGAATCCTAGCGCCCCAGCCAGCTTCCCGGGCCCCCTTTCGCCGCAGCACGGCAGCCATGTTCGGCGGGGGCTTGCGGGGCCGGCGGGGTGGCGGCAGGGTGGGCAGTGGATGTCCTGTCCCTGGGGGGCCGGTTCGATGAAGCGCCCGGCTGCGGTGGTCGCGAACAACTGGCACGTCATTTCGGCCGTCGAGGACGTGCCGGATG
>JAEYZJ010000352.1 GCA_023430705.1 Pseudomonadota bacterium
CCGCTAGCCTCCCCCATCAAGGGGGAGGTGGGGGCCGGTGATTGCGGCTGGAGGGTGCCACGGGCTCGGGGCGGCACCTCCCTTATCAAGGGGGAGGTGGGGGCCGGTGGTTGGGGCACGACAGATGCCCGGAACTGGATCGGCACCTCCCCCTTGATGGGGGAGGTTGGGAGGGGGTGGGCGGCACGCTCCGGTCGATCGGCCTGCTAGCCCGGCGAGGCTTCCTGGCGGGCGGCGATTGCCGCTGCGTCGTGGGCATGCCGTCGGCGGCCGACCGCGGGATCGTGCACTCGGCGCACCCCTCCCCAACCCTCCCCGTCGAGGGGAGGGTGCCCGCCGGTGGTTGCTGCTGGATCGTGCCACGGGCTCGGCAACGAGGGATCGGGGAGGCGGGCGAAGGCCCTCACGGCTTCAACAAGCCCCCGCGCTCTCGTTTCATCCCCTCATTGCCGGGCTCGTCCCGGCAATCCAGCCGCTCCGCGTCGGCGGAGCGAAGGGCGCTTTCCACGCGCAGGACTGCGCGTGGCTGGATCACCGGGACGAGCCCGGTGATGAGGGGCTCATGGGGAGGGCGGAGGGTGGGGCTGGATCGTCCCCTCGGCGCCCCCCTCCCCAGCCCTCTGGGCTGGTGGTTGCGGAACTCGGTGGCTAGATGTCCAGGACCAGCTTGCCGCTCGCGCAGCCTGAGCAGCAGACCATGATCAGTTCGTTGGAGGCGCGTTCGCGGGGCGAGAGGACGTTGTCCATGTGGTCGGGCACGCCGTCGAGGACGCGGGTCTCGCAGGAGCCGCAGACGCCTTCGCGGCAGGAGTGGGAGACGTAGACGTCGTTGGCGAGCAGGACGTCGAGAATGGTCTCGCCGATGGGCACGTGGAAGGTCCTGCCACGCCGCCGGAGCTCGACGTCGAAGGCCATGGTGGGCTTCGATTTCGTGCCGACGAAGTGCTCGATATGGACATTGTCGTCGGGCCGCCAGCCGGCGGAGGCGCGGAACACCTCGATCATCCGGCCCGGGCCGCAGCAATAGACATGCGCGACCTTCGGGATGGTCGAGGCGACCTTGAGCAGCGGGAAGACGCGGCCCGCCTCGTCGTCGAAATGCAGGTGCACGCGGCCGGGCGCAGCGGCCTCGAACGCCTCGAGGTCGGGGAGGAAGGCGGCGCTCGCCCGGTTGCGGGCCGCATAGTGGAGCTGCCAGGGCCGGCCCAGGGCCTCGAGCCGCCGGATCATGGCCAGGATCGGCGTGATGCCGATGCCGCCGGCAAAGAAGGCGCTCTGCTCGGCGTCATCGACGAGATGGAAGGTGTTGTGCGGCGGATCGACCGGCAGCACGTCGCCGACCTGCAGCCGGTCGACGATATAGGCCGAGCCGCCCCGGCTGGCCGCATCGCGGTTGACGGCGATGACGTAGCGGTCGCGCGTCTGCGGCCCGTTGGTGAGCGAATAGGAGCGGCTGAGGTCCCCCGGCAGCTTGAGGTTGATGTGCGCGCCGGCGGTGAAGGGCGGCAGCGGCGAGCCGTCGGCGGAGACGAGCTCCACCTGCCGGATGGTTTCGGCGACCATCCGCACCGCATCGACGCGCAGCCTGAGCTGCTGCTGCTCGGTCAGGGTCGGGCCATGCCCGTCCCCGAACGGTTCCCACGCCTCCGGCGCCAGGGCGGCGCCGGGTTCCATCGCCACGTCCTCGGTCATTGTGCAGCGGTCAGCCTGGGGCGGTATCCCTTGATCTCGGCCATCTTCTCTTCGTAGCCCTCGAGCCAGTCGGTGCCGTAGGGGACGACGATGTCGCCGCCGCGGGCGTCCCTCGCGAGTTCGGGCTGGTCGACGATCGCGGGCAGCTCGCCGGTCTCGGCATACTTCTTTGCGGCATCGAGCATGACGCGGCGGGTGAGGATCACCATGCGGTCGGAGGCGGCAAGGTGCTCCATCTCGCGATCGACGACGTGACCCATCGATTCCTGGATGGCCTGATCCTGCAGCGGGATGCCGACGATGCCGGTGTAGCTGTCGCCGTTGCGCTGCCATTCGCGGTCGATGCCGTAGTCGTTGGTGGCATCCTTGACCGGACGCCAGCGGCCCTTCCAGTCGGTGGTGTTGGGCAGGTATTCGAGCGGGCGGGCGAGGCCTCCCACTTCGGTGCCGTCCTTGTACCTGAGCTTCTTCTTGCCGCCGCCGGAAGCGCGGCGCAGGTCGATGTTGAAGATCATGGTCGAGGTGTCGTCGATGGGCACCCAGGCATTGGCCGTGACGTTCTCGTCGAGTTCGCCCGAGGGATAGGTCACCCAGAACGGGAAGAGGTAGCTCGCGAAACGATGGTGCTCGGTGCCCTCGTAGGCGTTGCGCTGGGCCGAGTACATGGTGCCGAAGGGCATGACCGAGACGTTGATCCTGGGGGCCTTCTCGGTGACCGTGAAGACTTCCGGATTGGACAAGTCGAGCTTTTCGCCATCGATGCCGCCGACGTGGAGGAAACCGAGGTGCGAGGTGTCGATGTCGCCCTCGAGGGCCTGCATGTAGTTGCAGTCGCGGTGGGTGAGGGCGATGTTGCGATCGTCCGGATCGCCCATGATCGCCTCGATCTGCGGCAGCTCGGGCGGATTGTCCTGGCGCGTGCCCATATAGGCGAAGACCATGCCCCCCGACTCCCTGACGCGATAGGCGATGGCGGGCGTGCCGGCGGGATACTTCGACTTGTCCTCGAGGTTGGGCTGGTCGAGGCACTTGCCGGTCACGTCGAACTTCCAGCCGTGATAGGCGCAGCGGATGCCGCCCAGCTCGTTGCGGCCGAAGAACAGCGAAGCGCAGCGGTGCGGGCAGCGATGGTCGAAGACGCCGACGCGGCCTTCGGAATCGCGGAAGGCGACGAGCTTTTCGCCCAGAATCATCAGGCGCACCGGATCGCCATCCGCCTTGAGCTCGGAGCTCAGGCAGACCGGCAGCCAGAACTGACGGAAAAACTCGCCCATCAGGGTGCCGCGACCGACACGGGTGAGCTGGATGTTTTCTTCAGCAGTGATCATTCGCGCAGTCTCCTAGTGGGCGGAAGCGGCAACCGGCTCGGGCACGCCGGCGGGAAGTGGCTCGAGGATGCCGGCGCGCTCCATGTTCCGGCGCGAGACGGCAATGGCCGCCCGGGTCTCGGCGACATCTGCCATCGGGGCATCGAGGAAATGGTCGGGGGGATAGAACCGGGCCGCCTCGTAGAAGGGCACGTACATCTCGTAGCGGGCGCGCAGCAGCGTGTTGTCGAGCCCGGTGTCGGTGCGACGGTCGCGGCGCAGCTGCTCGATGTCGATGATGGCGGAAACGCCGATGCTCTCCTCGGCGCTTGCCTCGAAGGCGAGCGTGTTGCCGTGGTGATCGAGGATGTGCGAGCGGCCGCCGAGCAGCGTGTCGTCGGGCGAAAAGCCGATGTAGTGCGCGACGTTGCCGGAGATCAGGCAGGCCATGTTCTCGGTGGCGCGGCAGAGCTTGGCGGCTTCCTGGCGCTCGGTGAACTTCGAATTGGTGGGATGCAGGATCACCTCGGCGCCCTGCATCATCATCACGCGGGCAACCTCCGGGATGGTGATCTCGCCGCAGGGGATGACGCAGAGCCGGCCCAGCTCGGTATCGACGACCGGGAACACCTTCTCCCTCGGCGTGACCGCGAGGTAGGCGCTCATGAAGTCATGCACGGAGGGAAAGGCGGCGGTGTTGAGCCGGCGGTAGTTGAGGATCACCTCGCCCGTGCGGTCGATGATGAAGGACGAGTTGAAGTAGCGGCCCGGCCATTCGGCGGGGGCCTCGAACATGTTGCCGCAGATGAAGATGCCCCGCCGCTTCGCCAGCTCCTGAAGCGGCGCGGTGAGCGGGCCGGGAATGGGCGAGCAGGCCCGGGCGATCCAGTCGCGCACGCCCATGTGGAGCGGCGGGCCCTGCATGGCGAACTCGGGGAAGACGACCAGGTCGGGCTTTTCGTCCGAGTCGCAGGCCGCCTCGATGAGGCCGACGAGCCGATTGAGGTTGCGCTGGATCATGGCCCTGGCGGCGGCATCGTCCGGAGCCTGCGACGCCCTCTCGCTGCGCACCTGAATGCTGGTTGCACGCCAAGGTCTGATGGCCATCGCCTGTCCGCTCCGTAATTGCACACCACTGGTATGCCACTTACCTTAGCGGAGTGCGGAGGGATTGCAAGCACTTCGCCGCCCGATTCTGCCGATCAGTTGAGCACAGGTGAAGACTGCCCGTTCGCGCGCCGTTCGGAAGGAATATGGGGGATACCAGCGATATCCCACATGTGTTCCCCAGCCCCTGCGCCTATATGGAAGGCAATTGCGAGTGGAGAGCCTCATGGGCGATGCAGCGGACACGGCTTCGGCCGACGAGGACCTGGCGTTCCTTGGCGGCGACAGCGGCCACAGGCCGAACCTGACCGAACAGGTCTACGAGCAACTGATCGGGTTGCTGATAGCGGGGGAGCTGCGGCCGGGTGACGTGATCACCGAGCGGCGCATGGCGGAGCGGCTGAACGCCTCCCGCACCCCGATCCGCGAGGCGCTGGGCCGCCTCGAGGCCGAGGGGCTGGTCTACAAGCAGCCGAGCCGCGGCGTCACGGTCAGCCCGTTCTCGACCGAGGCCTTCGTCGACATCCTCAATGTGCGGCGGCTGCTCGAGGCGGAGGCCGCCTACCTCGCGGCCGGCAAGATCGCGCCGGAGCGCATCGAGGCGATCCGCGAGGCGCTGCACACGCTGGGGCGGAACCCCAGGCCGACGCTGGCCGAGATCTGGGCGGTGGACGACATGCTGCACGGCGACATCGCCGACGCGGCGGGCAACGCCCTGATGGCGGCGATGATCCGGGACCTGCGGCGGCGCACGCACGTGTTCAACGCCTACCGCAACCCGGTGACGCCGCGCTTCAGCGTGGAGGAGAACACCAAGCTGCTCGATGCGGTGGCGGGCAAGGATCGCGACGCCGCCCGCGCGGCGATGAGCGCGCATATCGAGATGGTGAAGCTCGCCATCATCGAGCGGCTGTCCGGGGTGCTGCGCTAGCCGCGCCGCACGTAGCGGCCCGTGCCGGCGGCGGCCGTGACGGCCGAGCCGTCCCAGGCGAGCCGGCCGCGGACCCAGGTGGCGACCGGCGTTGCGAGGAAGGTTTCGCCGTCATAGGCGCTCCAGCCCGGGCCATCGGAATTGGCCCGCGCGTCGTAGACATGGGTTCCGGGCCGCAGCACGGCGATGTCGGCATCCATGCCCGGCGCGAGCCGGCCCTTGCGGCCGAGGCCGAAGAAGCGCGCGGGACGATGGGCCAGCCACTCGGCGGTCATCCTGGCCGCGATGTCGGCGCCGTAGCGCGCCGCGGCGTCGGTGAAAAAGACCGGCAGCATCGCTTCCAGCCCCGGCATGCCAGCGGCATCGTCGAAGATGGTCGGCCCCGACTTGCGCGAGATCGGCCAGGCGCTGTGATCGGAAGAGACGAAGGCGCACTCGCCGCGCTCGAGCACCTGCCACAGCGCCTCGCGGCGGCCGGCGCGGATGGGCGGGTTGACCTTCAGCCTGCCACCGAGCCGGGGCATGGCCTCGTCGGCATCGAAATGCAGGTAGTGGACGCACATCTCGGCGGTCGCGGACTGGCCGGCCTCGCGGAAGCGGCGGGTCATGTCGAAGCCGTCGGGCGTCGAGATATGGACGATGTGGAGCGGGGTCGAGACCCCGGCCCCAAGCGCGAGGAAGGCGGCCGTGGCGGCGAGTTCGGCGACTTCGGGCCGGCTGGGGCTGTGATCCTCGGGCCGCGTGCGGCCTGACGCCTTGAACTCGGCGGCGAGGCGACGGACGATCTCCTGGTCCTCGTTGTGGAGGCCGAGCGGCAGGCCGGTGCCTTCGAGCATCTCGATCAGCGCGCGGGTCGCGCCGCTGCCGATGCGGGGGAACCGGTGCGGGTGGGCCTCGAAGGACGAGATCTTGAAGGCGCAGACGCCGCCGGCGACCAGCGCCTCCACAGCGGCGGCATCGGGCTCGGCGGCAACGGTGCCGTAGAGCGCCACATCGCACACGGCGTGCTCGGCCACCGCCGCGGCCTTGCGGGCCAGCAGCTCGCCGTTCCAGATCGGGTCCGGCTCGTCGTAGGGCATGTCGACGATGGTCGTGACGCCGCCGATCACGGCCGCCCGGGTGGTCGGCCCCAGCCCGGGAAAGCCGACCTGGCTGCCGGCATGGGTCTGGCCGTCGACAGCGCCGGGCAGGACGTAGGCAGGACCGTAGTCGACGACCTCGCCGGCGGCGGGCCGCACCCCTGCCCCGACGCCGGCAACCCGGCCGTCGGACACGGCCACCCAGCCGTTCTCGAGGATGCCGTCAGGGGAGACCACCCGGCCCGTGATCAGGCGTTCAAACATGGGCCTCTCCCTGCGCCAACGTTTGGCGTGCAATTGGCATTCAGGTGGTGTACCAGTCGTCGGTGCGTTTGAAAAGCCTACGCGGAACCGCTCCATCACCTCAGGACCAAAGATGATCTACGACCTGACAACCCTGTCGCTGCTGCCCAACACGCTGGGCGCGGTGCTGCCGATCCTGCCCAGGACCTACGAGGGCTTTTCCTCGACGGGCAAGGTGCTCGGCGCCTTCTCCTGCGAGTTCGGCGTGCTGAACCGCTTCACCTTCCTCACCGCCTACGCGAGTGTGGAGGCGCTGGCCGCCGAGCGGGCGCGGCTCATGCAGACCGAGGATGCCTACGGCATCGCCCCGTACCTCGGCGGGGTGACGAGCACGGCGTTCAAGCCGCTCAGGTTCATGGGAGAGATCGAGACCGGCGCCTTCGGCCCGTTCTACGAGTTCCGCACCTATACGCTCGCACCGAACGGCCTGCCGGAGACCGAGGAAGCGTGGAGCAAGGTGGTGCCGCGCCGCAACGAGATCTCGAGGGTACTCACCGTCATGGCCTCGATCGAGGAAGGCCCGACGCGGATGGTGCATATCTACCCCTATGCCAGTATCGCCGACCGGCAGGCGGCGCGGGCGCAGGCGAGCAAGGAAGGCATCTGGCCGCCCCCGGGCGGTTCGGGCAAGCTGACGGCGCTCCAGAACGAACTGTTCGTCGCGACCGGGTATTCGGACCTGAAGTAGTTCGGCGCGCGGGGGGAACCGTCTCACG
>JAEYZJ010000020.1 GCA_023430705.1 Pseudomonadota bacterium
GCTGGTTGATGATCTTGACCCGGTCGCCGCGGTCGGGCGGGTTGTCGATCGCCAGCCTGACGCAGCGCACGGTGTCCTGGATATTGATGAAGGCCCGCGTCTGCCCGCCGGTGCCGTGTACGGTCAGCGGGTAGCCCACCGTACCCTGCACGAGAAAGCGGTTGAGCACGGTGCCGTAGTCGCCGTCATAGTCGAAGCGGTTGATGAGCTCGGGGTCGAGCCGCGTCTCCTCGGTCTGCGTACCCCACACGATGCCCTGGTGGAGGTCGGTGATCCGCAGCCTGTCGTTGCCGGCATAGTACTGGAACATCAACTGGTCCATCGACTTGGTCATGTGGTAGACCGAGCCCGGCGCCGTCGGATAAAGGATCGAGCGCTTGATCCATTCGCCGTCCGGCCCCTCGATGGCGACGTCGAGGTAGCCCTCCGGTATCTGCATGTTCTGCGTCACGTAGCCATAGACGCCGGTGGTCCCCAGGTGGACCACATGGATGTCGGCTCCCGCCTCGACGATCCCCGCGAGCAGGTTGTGGGTGCCCGTGATGTTGTTGCGGACCGTGTATCGCTTATGCCGCGAGTTGGTCATCGAGTATGGGGCCGAGCGCTGCTCGGCGAAGTGGACGATCGCGTCCGGGCCGAAGTCGGCGATGGTGTCGCAGAGGCCGTGATAGTCGCGCGCCACGTCGATGTAGTAGTAGGCGATGTCGGAGCCGCCGACGTCCTTCCAGAAGCCGAGGCGCTGCTGGATCGAGCTCACGGGGGTGAGGCTCTCGGCGCCCAGCTCGTTGTCGATATGCCGTCGCGAGAGGTTGTCGACGATTCCCACCCGGTACCCCTGCGCCGACAGGTGCAGCGCGGTCGGCCAGCCGCAAAAGCCGTCGCCGCCCAGAACGAGTACCGATTTCATCTTGCACTCTCCGCCATGTGCGCCTGCAAGGCTGTCAATCGTTCGCCGGACCGTAATCTGGAAATCCGGGGTCGTCTTGACCGCGGTCAAGCTCAGGAGCGTTTGATTGGCATTGCCCGGTAATTCTTTAAGAGTTTTTGTCTGGGACTTATCGGCATAGAAGCCAATGACATGAAGCAACGGCAGGCATCAGGAAATAAACAATACTAAAATTGTCAGATTGATCATTTTCAAGAAGTGATCGTTGTTGCCCTTGCCATTATTGGCGGCCTATGTTCACCATAGCAAATGGCGTGAAAGATAGTTGGTTTTAGTTCAACGATCTGCGCGTAAATGCCTAAAATCGGAGTACGGTAATGAGTGAACTTGTGGCGGTGGCCTTCGACAACGTGACCGAGGCGGACCGCGTGCTGTTCGAGCTCAACCAGCTCGAGAAGGAGCATCTCGTCGACCTCGAGGACGCGGTGGTCGTCATCCGCCGGCCGGATGGCAAGGTGCATCTGAAGCAGAGCTTCAACATCGCGGGAGCGGGCGCCGCCTATGGTGGCCTCACCGGCGGCGCCTGGGGCCTGCTGGTCGGCCTGCTGTTCCTCAATCCGCTGGCAGGCTTCGTCGTCGGCGGTCTGACCGGCGCGGGGATGGGGGCCATCTCGGGCGCCATGTCCGACTACGGGGTGGACGACAACTTCGTGCGCACCGTCGCCCAGAAGCTGACTCCGGACACTTCCGCGCTGTTCGTGCTGGTGCGCAAGGTCCAGCCCGAAAAGGTGATCGCCGAACTCTCCAAGTTCAAAGGCACGATCATCAAGAGCTCGCTTTCCCCGGCACAGGAAGCGGAGCTGCAGAAAGCGTTCGCCCGCGTCACCGAGCAGGAAAGCGGAGTGCCGAACGGCAGCGGCACCCCGGATACCGCCGGGTCACCGGAAAGCAGCGGGGCGCGGGCCTGATCCGACGTCCTGGTTGTCATCCTCATAGGAGCCGAAAGCGTCGCGGCGGGAGCTTAGGCATGGTCTACAATCTGAAGGCATCCGGTGCCCGCGCACCGGTTTCCGTCTACAATTCCGGCGCTACCGTGTACCGGCAAGGCGATGTCGCCGGTGCGCTGTATGTCGTGAAGTTCGGCTGCATCCTGCTGTCGAGGGTCACGCGCACCGGCACACGCCAGGTCAGCGGCTTCTTCCTTCCCGGAGAAGCGTTTGGCTGGGAGATCGAACCGGAGCACCGGTTCACGGCCGAGGCGGCCGGCACCACCAGCGTCGAGACGTTCGGACACGTGCACACCCGCCAGGCGGCGGAGTGGAGGCAGAGCCAGCTGGTGCCGAGCCTCGCCAACCTGCGCGACCAGCTCATGATCATCTCGCGCCCCACCGCGGACGCGAGGGTGGCTGCCTTCCTCGACGACATGATGAAGCGCCAGCGCAGCACTCGGCGGGTCTACCTGCCGATGCACAGGTTCGACATCGCCGATTACCTCGGCCTCAGCCCCGAGACGATCTCGCGTGTGTTGCGCCGCTTCCAGGAGTCCGAGCTGATCCGGTCCAGGAACATCCACGTCATCGACGCCCTGGACCCGGAGCAGCTCTGGAAGATCTACAACAAGTAGCCGTCAGCAGCTTCCGCGCGCCGCAGCCGCACAGCCCGGCCCGGCGTGGGGACAATCCGGCCCCTCCCTGCCGGATGCAGGCTCCGCAGCCCCGCTGCGGGGCCTGCGCTATCCTGTCGACCGGGCAGTGCCGTTCCACGGTGAGCGGGCAGATGGCAGTTCGGGAAAGTGGTGACCCCGGCGCGATTCGAACGCGCGACCCCAGGATTAGGAATCCTGTGCTCTATCCTGCTGAGCTACGGGGTCAGCCGAACTGACCGGACAGCACATAGCAAATGCGCGGTACGCTGCAAACCCACGTTCCTGCTGCGATTACACGCCAGGATGTACGGACGCCTCCGCTCCAGCCAAGTGCGTCAGCTGCAGTGTGGCAGCGTGTACAGGACCTGCGCCACGAGGCGCGGGCAGCTGGAAGTGCCACGGCACGACCGGTGAGCGCCAAGCCGAGTATCATGGCATGGCGGCTTTTCGCATAAGTCCACCGGCCTTCGAAAACGACGCCGGCGGAACGCGGCGTGGGCTTGGTCCAGTTCGCCGGACGCTCACACCGCTCTCTCGCCACGACCGCGAGCCAGATGCTAGCGACCGTTCAGGGGGATGTAGGCGCCGAGCTGACTGGCGATCTCGCCGCAGGCGACGCGCAGGCGCGCCAGCATGGCCTCGAAGTTGGGCGGCACGCTGCGACGGCTGACGGCCGCCACGGTGACGCAGGCGACGGCGCTGCCGTCGGCGAGGATGATCGGGCAGACGAGGTCCGTCACGCCGATGATATCGCGGCTCTCGTGGATGATGGCACCCTGCGCGCGCACGGCGTCGAGCTCCGAGGCCAGCGTCGTTGGATCGGGGCGCTCGCGCATCAGCGTCAGGCACTCGGCCATCATCCGGTCGCGCACGTGCTTGGGCTGGAAGGCCATCAGCACCAGACCCGAATGCGCATCCGCCAGTGGTCGCCGGTAGCCCAGCTTGAGCGAGAAGTTCATGTCGGCGCCGCCCGAAGCCGCCGCGATGATCACCGTCTCGCCACGATGGGCGACCACAAGGTGCGCCGCCTGGTGCACTTCTTCGGCGAAGCGTTCGACAATCGGCGCGGCGACGCTGACCAGGTCGCGGGCTCGCGCCGTCTGCATGCCCAGTTCGAACAGCTTGTTGGTGAGAACCAGCTCGTCGCCGGTGTCCTCGCGTTTCAGGTAGCCGCGACCCAACAGCACATGGACCATGCGGAAGATCTCGTTCTTGGACCGGCCAAGCTCGTCGGCGATATGCCGCGTCCCCATCGGAACGCCCTCGCGGGCAAGCAGCTCGAGGATGTCGAGCCCCTTCTCCAAGGCCGGGGCACTGTAGCCGTTTTTTTCCTCAGTCATGCCCTCTCCGTTTCACTGATGACGCTTGACACCATATATGAAGCAATAATAGCCTCATCACGTGGTGAGAACCATAAAGATAGCGGTTTTCGCCCGACGACATAAGGGGGCCCTCTGCACCGATGGAGTACAACTTCAGATTTGGAGTGCTGCTGCGATACACCGACGAGATCATCGAAGGTGTGCTGCTGACGCTTCAGTTCTCGCTGGTCACAATGACATTCGGCTTGCTCATCGGGCTGGCCGTCGCCATCGGCAGCACCAGCCCCTCGAAGTTCCTGCGCGGGCTCTGCCGCACGTATGTCGAGGCAATCCGCAACACGCCGCTCTTGGTGCAGCTGTTCATCGTTTTCTTCGGCATGCCCAGTCTCGGCTTCAAGTTGAGCGCCAACGACGCCGCGATGGTCGCCCTGTCGATCAACCTTGGCGCCTATTGCGCCGAGATCTTCCGGGCTGGCTTTGAATCGGTGCGTCCGGCGCAGATCGAAGCCGGCAGGGCGCTGGGGCTGACCGCCGGGCAGACATTTCGCCATGTCGTGCTGTTTCCGGCCATCAAGAACATCTATCCGGCGCTCGCCAGCCAGTTCGTGCTGCTGATGCTGGCCACCAGCGTCGTCTCCTCGATCGGCGCCACTGAACTCTTCCATCAGGCAGCGTTCATCGACTCGCGCACCTATCGCTCGTTCGAGACCTACGCCCTGATCACCGCATCCTACCTCGTGCTGACGCTCGCCTTCCGTGGCCTGTTCTCGGCGATCTACTGGGCCGTTTTCGTGCGGAGGCCACGCGCATGATCCGCGTTTTCGATTTCCCGGACGTCATCTACCTGCTCGAAGCAACGCGCTGGACGCTGCTGCTGGCGCTCGTCGCCACCATCGGGGGCGGCCTGCTTGGCCTCGTCGTCGCCATTGCCCGCGTGTTGCCTTTCAAGCCGCTGAACTGGCTGGCGATCGCCTATATCAACCTGATCCAGGGCACGCCGCTGCTCGGCCAGCTGTTCGTCTTCTTCTTCGCCTTGCCGCTGGTCGGCCTCTCGGTCGATGCCTGGACGGCAGCCGCGCTGTCGCTCTCCATCTACGCCAGCGCGTTCTTCGGCGAGATCTGGCGTGGTGGCCTGCAGTCCGTGCACCAGCGGCAGTGGGAGGCCGGCGCCGCGCTCGGCCTGACCTATGGCCAGCGGCTGAGCTACGTCATCATCCCGCAGGCCGTCCGCGTCAGCATTGCGCCGACGGTCGGCTTCCTTGTGCAGCTGGTCAAGAACACCTCCCTGACTTCGCTGATCGGCTTCGTGGAACTGACCCGCGCCAGCCAGATCCTCACCTCCGCAACCTTTGCGCCGCTGCAGGTCTACCTGACGGCTGCCGTGATCTACTTCGTCATCTGCTTCAGCCTTTCGCAGCTTAGCCAGATGCTGGAAAGGAAAATCCATGTCGCTCGTTGAGATCGAAAACGTCCACAAGCGCTACGGCGAACTCGAAGTGCTCAAGGGCGTCTCCCTGACCATGGAAAAGGGCGAGATCGTTGCCCTGATCGGTCGGTCCGGTTCGGGCAAGTCGACGCTCCTGCGCTGCGTCAACGGACTTGAGCAGGTTCAGAGCGGCCGGGTCGTGGTCGACGGTATCGACGTCACCGCACCGGGGACGGACCTCAACGTGCTGCGCCAGCGCGCCGGCATGGTGTTCCAGAGCTACAACCTCTTCCCGCATCTGACGGTTGCCCGCAACGTGATGCTGGCGCTCACGCTGGTCAAGAAGATGGACAAGGCTGCGGCCCGCCGCATTGCCGAGACCATGGTGGCCAAGGTCGGGCTGGGAGACAAGCTCGACGTCTATCCGGACCAGCTTTCGGGTGGCCAGCAGCAGCGCGTGGCCATTGCGCGCTCGCTCGCCATGCAGCCGACGCTGATGTTGTTCGACGAGATCACCTCGGCGCTCGATCCCGAACTGGTCGGGGAGGTGCTGCGCGTCCTCGAGGGCGTGGCCAAGGAAGGCATGACCATGATGCTGGTCACGCACGAGATGAACTTCGCCAAGAACGTCGCCAATCGGGTGATCTTCATGCACCAGGGCCGCATCCACGAGGATGGCCCGTCTCGCGAAGTGCTCACCAATCCGCGCACTCCTGAACTCCAGAGCTTCCTGAACGCGGTCCTTCACTGAGGACCACACCCGGTCGTGCCTGCCTGAACATCTCAATCAACGAAGAGGGGAAACCACCATGTTCAAACCACTATCCAGACTCGTCTCCGCCGTGCTGATCGCCGGCGCTGTCCTTACGGCGCCCGCGATGGCCGGCGACCTGCAGGACATCATCTCGGCCGGCAAGGTGCGCATCGGCGTGCCGGTGGACGTGCCGCCGTTCGGCTCCGTCGATGCCAATAACGAGGCCGTCGGTCTCGACGTCGACATGGCCAAGATGATCGCCGAGGCGCTTGGCGTCGAACTGGAACTGCAGCAGATCACCGGCGCCAACCGCGTGCCGTATCTCGTGACCGACCGGCTCGACATCGTCATCGCGGCGATGGGTGCAACGGCAGAGCGCGCGCTGTCGATCGCTTTCACTTCGCCCTACGCGGCACTGTCGAGCGGCGTCTTCGGGCCTGCCGGCCTGGAAATCGCCGGCCCCGAGGACATCGGCAGCAACGTCGTCGCCGTGGCGCGTGGCACGACGCAGGACCTGCTGCTGACCGAACTGGCGCCCAACGCCAACATCCAGCGCTTCGACGATGACGCGACCGCCGCTGCCGCGTTCCTCGCGGGCCAGGCCCAGTTGCTGGCCACTGCCGACGTGGTTGCCAAGGAAATCGCGACCAAGAACCCGGGCACCGTGCTGGACCAGAAGTTCATCCTCGCCTTCTCGCCGACCTACATCGGCGTGCAGCAGGGCAGCCCGGAACTGCTGCGCTGGCTCGACACCTTCGTGCACATCCAGCTGCGCACCGGCAAGCTCGACGAGCTCTCGCAGAAGTGGATCGGCACCACGCTGCCCAAGCCCTTCCCGTCGATCTGATCCGACTGACCATCTCCGGCGGGGACTCCCCGCCGGATTCCTTTGCCCATATTCAGAGACAAGTATCTCCGCCATGGCCCGCACCTCGACCGCCACAACCGGCATTGATTTCGACAAGGCTGGTCGGCAGACCGGATTTGTGAACATCCCGCACTCGCCGCACGAGGACGCCTGGGGCGCCACGCGTCTGCCGATCGCTCAGATCAAGAACGGCGAAGGCCCGACGGTCATCCTGCAGGCCGGCAACCACGGCGACGAGTATGAAGGCCAGATCGCGCTGGGCGAAATGATCCGCGAGCTCGATCCGGGCATGGTGAACGGGCGCCTGATCTTCCTGCCCTCGCTGAACCTGCCCGCCGTACTCGCAGGACGTCGCACCTCGCCGATCGATGGCCTGAACCTGAACCGCACCTTTCCGGGCGACCCGGTCGGCACCATCACGCAGCAGATTTCCGCCTACGTGAACGACATCATCATGCCGATGGGCGACGCCTACCTGGACCTCCACTCGGGTGGTTCATCGCTTGATATTCTTCCCAGCGCTGTCATCGAACCGGCTGCCGACCCCGCGTTGCGCAAGGCGAACGTCGCCGCTGTCCTGGCCTTCGACGCGCCCCTGACCGTGGTGATCGACAACCTCGGCGACCCGCGCACATCGACGGCGACTTCGGTCCGCCATGGCCTCATCACTGTCGGTACCGAACTGGCCGGTGCGGGCACGGTCTCGATCGATGCGCTCAACATTTGCCGCCGTGGCGTGCGCAACGTGCTGTCCCACCTCGGCGTGCTGCCGCCCACCGGCAGGCAGCCTGAGGCAGACCCCTCGAAAATCCTTCGCATCCCGGGGCCCGACGCCTACGTCTATGCCACCTGCGACGGTGTGTTCGAGCCCTTCCACAAGCTTGGCGATGAAGTCCGCGCCGGCCAGGAAGCAGGCCGAATCCACAATCTCGCCGATCCGAGCCGTAACCCTGAAGTGGTGCACTACCGCGCCGACGGAATTGTCTACGGCCGTCGTCAGCCGGGCCGCGTCGTGGCCGGCAATGGCTGCATCACCGTCGCCGCCACCTACCAGGGTGAACTGGCATGATCACCGTCGACGACATTCGCGCCGCCGCCGCGAGGATTGCAGGCAAGGTCCGTCGCACGCCGATGATCGCAGCCGACAACCTTTCCGCGCCGCTCTGCGACGGGGTCGAGGTGATGCTGAAGCTTGAGCTGCTGCAGGTTACCGGCTCGTTCAAGGCGCGTGGCGCTACCAACCGGTTGCTTTCGCTCGATCCCGAGGAACTCAAGCGCGGCATCGTCGCGGCCTCGGGCGGCAACCACGGCCTCGGCACCGCGCGCGCCGGCCGCATGGCAGGCGTGCCGGCGACCATCTTCCTGCCCACCAACGCGACACCCGCCAAGGTGGAAAAGCTGAAGCAGTGGGGCGCCGAGACCCGCGTGGTCGGCGCCTCCTTCACCGAGGCCAATGCCGCGGCGATGGACTTCGTGGCCGAGACCGGCGCCGCCTATTTCCACCCGTTCGCCGATCCGCAGGTCGTGGCCGGACAAGGCACCCTGGCCCTCGAGATTCTCGAGCAGATGCCCGACGTCGATACCGTGCTGGTTGCCATGGGCGGCGGCGGGCTGATCAGCGGTGTCGCGACGGCGATGCGAGCGCTGGCGCCGCATGTGCGCATCATCGGCATCGAGGCGGCCGGTGCGCCCGTGCTGCTGAAGGCGATCGAGGCGGGCTCGAACATCGCGCTCGACGCGATCACGACGTCGGTTGCCACCATGGCCTGTGCCAAGACCGACGACCGCATCTTCGAGATCGTGCGCGACAAGGTCGACCAGATCGTCCTCGTCGACGACGATGAGATGCGCCGCGCCGCGCAGTACCTGTGGTTCGAGATGGGCCTTGCCGCCGATCTCAGCGGTGCTGCCGCCATCGCCGCGCTGCGCGAAGGCCGCATCGCGCTTCGCCCCGGCGAGCGAGTCTGTGCCATCGTCTGCGGCGCGGGGCCCGACGCCCTGCTGGGATAGAAGGGCTCATGACCGGCGACGCACCTCCTCCCGGTCTTCATCCGGTCCTTGCCGCCGCCGTCGCCCGGCGGCAGCAAGGACCGCAATACAGCCAGCTCGGCATCGCTGAAGCGCGGGCGCTCAACCTCGCCCGCCAGGGCCAGCCATCCCGGCTCCCCGCAGTGGAGTCGGTCACCGAGGTGACGGTAGTTGGCGCAACGGGCCCC
>JAEYZJ010000244.1 GCA_023430705.1 Pseudomonadota bacterium
TTGCGGAACCTGGGCAGGTAGTCGTCCCAGTTCGAAAGGATGTGGTTGGCACGGCTCGAGCCGGTGAAGCTCTTGTGCCGCGCAATCAGCTGGTAGAGCCGCTCGGCGTCGCGACGCTGCAGGTCGTGCAGGATCTCGACGACGCCCATGGTCTCGAGGTCGCCGTGGTGGCCGAAGTCGCGGCCGTTGAGGCGTTCCTCCTCGACGACGGGCTCGAGCTCGACCATCGACATGTTGCAGCGGGTCTCGAAGCTCTCGTCCTCGTCGAGGACGTAGGCCACGCCGCCGGACATGCCCGCCGCGAAGTTGCGGCCGGTCCTGCCCAGCACGACGACGACGCCGCCGGTCATGTACTCGCAGCCGTGGTCGCCGGTGCCCTCGACAACCGCGATGGCGCCGGAGTTGCGGACGGCGAAACGCTCGCCGGCGACGCCCCGGAAGTAGCACTCACCGGTGATGGCGCCATAGAGCGCGGTGTTGCCGATGATGATCGAGTCCTCGGGCACGAAGCCGCGCGCCTCGGGCGGACGGACGACGAGGCGTGCGCCCGAGAGGCCCTTGCCCACGTAGTCGTTGGCCTCGCCGACGAGGTCGATCGAGATGCCGCGCGTCGCCCAGGCGCCGAAGGCCTGGCCGGCCGTGCCGGTGAGCGACACCGCGATGGTGTCCTCGGCGAGGCCGGCATGGCCGTAGCGCTTGGCCACCGCACCGCCGAGCATGGCGCCGACCGAGCGGTCGACGCTGGTGATGGTCTCGGCGATCCTGACCGGGGTGCCGTGATCGAGGGCCGGCTGGGCCGCGGCGATCAGCCGGCGGTCGAGCACGTCGTCGATCGGGTGCTTCTGGCGCTCGGTGTGGGTGATGCCCACGCCCTCGGCCGCGAAGGGCTTGTGGAAGAGGCGCGAGAAATCGAGCCCCTTGGCCTTCCAGTGGGTGACGGCCTCGGTCTTGTCGAGCATCTGCATCTGCCCGACCATTTCCTCGAAGCGGGTGTAGCCCATCTCGGCCATCAGCTCGCGCACTTCCTCGGCGACGAAGAAGAGGTAGTTGATGACGTGCTCGGGCTTGCCGGTGAAGCGGGCCCGCAGCACGGGGTCCTGCGTCGCGACGCCCACCGGGCAGGTGTTGAGGTGGCACTTGCGCATCATCACGCAGCCGGCCGCGATGAGCGGCGCGGTGGCGAGGCCGAACTCGTCGGCACCGAGCAGGGCGCCGATGACGACGTCGCGCCCGGTGCGGATGCCGCCGTCCACCTGCACCGCGATGCGGCTGCGCAGCTTGTTGCGGACCAGCGTCTGCTGGGTCTCGGCGAGGCCGATCTCCCACGGGCTGCCGGCATGCTTGAGCGAGGTGAGCGGGGAGGCGCCGGTGCCGCCCTCGTAGCCGGAAATGGTGACATGGTCGGCGCGCGCCTTGGCGACGCCGGCGGCAACGGTGCCGACGCCGACTTCCGACACGAGCTTGACCGACACCTGGCCGTCCGGGTTGACGTTCTTCAGGTCGAAGATCAGCTGGGCCAGGTCCTCGATCGAATAGATGTCATGGTGCGGCGGGGGCGAGATGAGGCCGACGCCCGGGGTCGAATGGCGCACCTTTGCGATGGTGTCGTTGACCTTGTCGCCCGGCAGCTGGCCGCCCTCGCCGGGCTTGGCGCCCTGGGCCATCTTGATCTGCATCATGTCGGAGTTGACGAGGTATTCCGCCGTCACGCCGAAGCGGCCGGAGGCGACCTGCTTGATGGCCGAGCGCTTGCTGTCGCCGTTGGGGAGCGGCACGAAGCGGTCCGGCTCCTCGCCGCCCTCGCCGGTGTTCGACTTGCCGCCGATGCGGTTCATGGCGACGGCGAGCGTCGTGTGCGCCTCGAGCGAGATCGAGCCGTAGGACATGGCGCCGGTCGAGAAGCGCTTGACGATCTCGACCGCCGGCTCGACCTGGTCGAGCGCGACAGGCTGGCGGCCTTCCTCGTCGGCCTTCCGGATGCGGAAGAGCGAGCGGATGGTGACGTACTTGTCCTCCACCTCGTTCACGAGGCGGGCGAACTCGCGGTACTTGTCGCGGGCGTTGCCGCGCGCGGCGTGCTGCAGGCTGGCAACCGTCTCCGAGCGCCAGACATGCGCCTCGCCGCGCTGGCGGAAGGCGTAGTCGCCGCCGACGTCGAGCACGTCTTCGAGCACCGGCGAGTTGCCGAAGGCTTCCTGGTGCCGCTGCACCGTCTCCTCGGCGATCTCCCTGAGGCCCGCCCCCTCGATGGTGGTGGCGGTGCCGGTGAAGTAGGTCGAGACGAAGTCCGAGCTCAGGCCCACGGCGTCGAAGATCTGCGCGCCGCAATAGGACTGGTAGGTCGAGATGCCCATCTTGGCGGTGACCTTCAGGATGCCCTTACCGATCGCCTTGATGTAGCGGTAGATGACCTCGTCTTCGTCGAGCTCGCCGGGCAGGTCGCCCTTCATGGCGGCCAGCGTCTCGAACGCGAGGTACGGGTTGATCGCCTCGGCGCCATAGCCGGCGAGAGCGCAGAAGTGGTGAATCTCGCGCGCTTCGCCGGTTTCGACCACGAGGCCCACCGAGGTCCTGAGGCCCTTGCGGATCAGGTGATGATGAATGCCCGCGGTCGCGAGGAGCGCCGGGATGGCCACCCGGTCGCGGCTCATGGCGCGGTCGGAGAGGATGATGATGTTGTCGCCCGAGTGGACGGCCATCTCGGCATCGGAGAACAGCTGGTCGAGCGCCCTCTGCATGCCGTCGGCGCCTTCCGACACCGGATAGGTGATGTCCAGCGTCTTCGAGCGGAACGGGTTGTCCTCCATGCCGCCGATGGCGCGGATCTTCTCGAGATCCTCGTTGGTCAGGATCGGCTGACGCACCTCGAGCCGCTGGCGGCTGTTGCCGCCGGTCAGGTCGAGCACGTTGGGCCGCGGCCCGATGAACGAGACGAGGCTCATCACCAGCTCTTCGCGGATCGAGTCGATCGGCGGGTTCGTCACCTGCGCGAAGTTCTGCTTGAAGTAGGAATAGAGGAGCTTGGACTTGTTGCTGAGCGCCGAGATCGGGGTGTCGGTGCCCATCGAGCCGACCGCTTCCTGGCCGGTGGAGGCCATGGGCGGCAGGATCAGCTTGAGGTCTTCCTGCGTGTAGCCGAACGCCTGCTGGCGATCGAGCAGCGGCACGGCCGAGACCTTGGGCTCGAAGTGGACGGCCGGCAGGTCCTCGAGCACGATCTGGGTGCGGCCCAGCCACTGCTTGTAGGGATGCGCGGTCGCAAGCTCGGCCTTGATCTCCTCGTCGGAGACGATGCGGCCCTGCTTGAGGTCGATGAGCAGCATCTTGCCCGGCTGCAGGCGCCACTTCTTCTTGATCTTTTCGGCCGGAATCGGCAGCACGCCGGCTTCCGACGACATCACCACCTCGTCGTCCTCGGTGACGAGGTAGCGGGCCGGGCGCAGGCCGTTGCGGTCGAGCGTCGCGCCGATGTGGATGCCGTCCGAGAAGCACATGGCGGCGGGGCCGTCCCACGGCTCCATCAGCGCGGCGTGGTACTCGTAGAAGGCCTTGCGGTCCTCATCCATCAGCGGGTTGCCGGCCCAGGCCTCGGGGATCAGCATCATGGCCGCGTGCGGCAGCGAGTAGCCGCCGCGCAGCAGGAACTCGAGCGCGTTGTCGAAGCAGGCGGTGTCGGACTGGCCCGGATAGGAGATCGGCCACAGCTTGTTGATGTCGGCGCCAAAGAGCGGCGAGGAGACCGACGCCTGGCGGGCGGCCATCCAGTTGACGTTGCCGCGCACCGTGTTGATCTCGCCGTTGTGGCAGACGAACCGGTAGGGGTGGGCCAGCCGCCACGACGGGAAGGTGTTGGTCGAGAAGCGCTGGTGGACGAGCGCGAGCGCCGACTCGAAGTCGGGATCGTGCAGGTCGGCGTAATAGGCGCCCAGCTGCCAGCTGAGGAACATGCCCTTGTAGACGAGCGTGCGGCAGCTCATCGACACGATATAGAAGTCGTTGGGCTTGCCCTCGAAGGCCGAGTGGATCTTGGCCGAGATCACCTTGCGGATGATGTAGAGCTTGCGCTCGAACGCATCCTCGTCGGCGACGGCGTCACCCCTGCCGATGATCACCTGGCGGTGGTACGGCTCGGTGGCGACGATCTCGGGGTCCTTGGAAAGCGAGGCGTTGTCCGACGGCACGTCGCGCCAGCCGATGACATACTGGCCCTCGTCCTCGATGACCTTGTTGACGACGCGCTCCATCTTGAGACGGAGGTCGGCGTCCTGCGGCATGAAGACGAAGCCGACGGCGTAGCGGCCCTTCTCGGGCAGGCGGAAGCCGAGACGGGCGCTTTCCTTGACGAAGAAGCGGTGCGGGATCTGCACCATGATGCCGGCGCCGTCGCCCATCAGCGGGTCGGCGCCCACGGCACCGCGGTGCTCGAGGTTCTCGAGGATCTTGAGGCCGTTCTGGACGGTCTTCTGGCTCGGGATGTTCTTGAGGTTGACGATGAAGCCGACGCCGCAGGCATCGTGCTCCCGTGTCGGATCGTAGAGCCCCCCAGCCGCTGGGCGTATGACGCCGGCAGGGAGGTCTTTGCGCATGCCGGCGTCCATGACGGGGGGTGATGATCTTCCGTTCCGCGCTACAGCCATGTGCAAGGTCCTCTTTTGCAGTCGTTTTCAGGTCGGGACGTCTGGTCCCAGCCGGTTCTTCCCTTTCGACGCGCCGTCAGCCCCAGTCGTACCCCTCAGTGTACGGCTCGAATTCGACGGCGCAATCCTTTAGTGGGGAGCGGCTCTGCATCCAAATGGCCGCTCATTCGGGCTCGATAAGGCCCCGCCCCTCCGTTTCCGCTATCGACAAGCGGGCCAGCCGGATCGGCGTGTGAAACGCATCCGGGGAGACCGGCCGCTCACGAAATTGGACAGACGTGCTGTCCTATCGAGGGTACATTTGCACAATTCCAATGTGCGGGCAAGCGGGGGCGGTCACTTTTTTGCCCCGTTGTGATCGCC
>JAEYZJ010000245.1 GCA_023430705.1 Pseudomonadota bacterium
TTTTCCCCGGGGCCGTACTGATCCTGAAGGGAGCTGTCCCCGCCCGGACCCGTGGGTTCGGGCACACGGCGCCCACCTACGTAAGTAGGTTCCCGGGATCTGTATCCCACGGCCAGGGCGGCACCTGATTCTCGCTAGAAAGCATCGATGAGCGACGCGACGATCGAACAGGCGAAAGCGGCGCTCCGTGCGGCGGCCCACAAGAAGCGGGCCGCCTTTCACCCCTCGCTGAGGAACGAGGCCGCCGCCGCGGCTGCGTCCCACTTCTTCGAAAGCGTGCCGCTCGCCGCCGGGGAGATCGTCGCCGGCTATTGGCCGATACGCGACGAGCTCGACGTGCGGCCGGTGATCGCCAGGCTCATGGACACCGGCCAGCCGGTCTGCCTGCCGGTGGTGCAGGGCGACGAGCAGCCGCTCGAGCTCCGCCTGTGGCAGGAGGGAGCGCCGCTCTACGAGGCCGGTTTCGGCACGCTCGCGCCGGCCGAGGACGCGCCGCACGCGGTGCCGCACGTGATGCTCGTGCCGCTGCTCGGCTTCGACGGGCACGGCACCCGGCTCGGCTATGGCGGCGGCTACTACGACCGCACGCTCGGCTCGCTCGCGGTGCGCCCCCGGTTGATCGGCTTCGCCTTCGCCCTGCAGGAAGTCGACCATATCCCGCGCGACGCGCACGACGTTCCGCTCGATGTCATCGTCACCGAGCAGGGCGTCCGCACTTTCGAGAAAGTACCCGCTACGTGAGACTGCTGTTCCTCGGCGATGTGGTCGGCAAGTCCGGCCGGGACGCCATTACCGACCGACTTGCCGGGCTGGTCCAGAAGCACAGGTTCGACTTCGTCGTCGTCAATGGCGAGAACGCCAGCCATGGCCGGGGGCTGACCGAGGGGCACTTCGCCGACATCAAGGCGGCCGGGGCCGACGTGGTGACGCTGGGCGACCACGCCTTCGACCAGCGCGACACGCTCAGCTACATCGCGCGCGAGCCGACCCTGCTGCGGCCGATCAACCTCGCGCCCGGCACCCCGGGACGCGGCGCCAACCTCTATGAGAGCCGGGCCGGGCACCGCGTGCTGGTGATAAACGCGCAGGGGCGCGTCTTCATGGACCCGATCGACGACCCGTTCCGCGCCGTCGAAGCGGCCGTGGCGGCCTGCCCGCTGGGCGAGCAGGCCGACGCGATCGTGCTCGATTTCCATACCGAGGCGACCTCTGAAATCCAGGCCATGGGCCACTTCCTCGACGGCAAGGTCAGTCTCGTCGTGGGGACGCACACGCATATCCCGACCGCCGACCACCGGATCCTGCGCGGCGGCACGGCGCTGATGGCGGATGCGGGCATGTGCGGCGACTACGACTCCGTCATCGGCGTCGATGTCGAGGAGCCGCTCAACCGCTTTCTCACCGGCATCGCGCATGGACGCTTCACCCCGGCCGAGGGCGAAGCGACCCTCTCGGGCATCGCCATCGAGACCGATCCAAGGACCGGACTCGTGCTCCATCTCTCGCCGCTGCGGGTCGGCGGTTCGCTGGCGCAGGTCGAGCCGGCCTTCTGAACCGCTTCACATCAGGGGCGGCAAATATTATAAGCCGCCCATTCACTTCAGGCTCCGACACGAAGGGTGACCGCATGGCCGGCCATTCACACGCCAAGAACATCATGCACCGCAAGGGCAAGTCCGACGCGGCGCGCTCCAAGGTCTTTTCCAAGCTGGCCCGCGAAATCACCGTCGCGGCCAAGCTCGGCATGCCCGACCCCGCATTCAACGCGCGCCTCCGTCTGGCGGTGCAGAACGCCCGTGCCCAGTCGATGCCCAAGGACAACATCGACCGCGCCATCAAGAAGGCGTCCGGCAGCGAAGGCGAGAACTACGAAGAGATCCGCTACGAGGGCTACGGCCCGGGCGGCGTCGCCGTCATCGTCGAGGCGCTGACCGACAACCGCAACCGCACCGCCTCCAACGTCCGCTCGACCTTTTCCAAGAATGGCGGCGCGCTGGGCGAGACCAATTCGGTCGGGTTCATGTTCGACCGTGTCGGCGAGATCTTCTACCCGGCGTCCGCGGGGACGGAAGACAAGGTGATGGAAGCGGCGATCGAGGCCGGGGCCGAAGACGTCGAGAGCGACGAGGAAGGCCACTGGATCTACACCTCGTTCGAGACGCTCAACGACGTGTCGGCGGCGCTCGAGAAGGTGCTGGGCGAGGCCGAGAGCGCCAAGTTCATCTTCAAGCCGCAGAACGAAGTGCCGGTCGATGCCGAAAAGGGCGCCACGCTGCTCAAGCTGATCAGCCTGCTCGAGGAAGACGACGACGTGCAGAACGTCTATGCGAACTTCGACATTTCCGACGAGGACATGGCGAGGATCGAGGCCGCCTGATCAGGCGGCCGCTGACGGAACCGTCTCATAATGCGCAATGGGCGAGACTGCGATGCAGTTTCGCCCTTTCTGTTTGGCGGCATAAAGCTGCTGGTCGGCGAGCCGGAACAGTTCGCCCAGCGGCAGGTAGCGGTCGTAGACGGCCCCGCCCACGCTGACGGTCAGCTGGTGGCGGCGGCCCTCGGGGTGGAACTCGACGGCCGAGACGGCGAGGCGCAACCGCTCGGCCACGGCTTCGGCGATCAGGATGCTCGTGCCGGGCAGGAAGACCACGAACTCCTCGCCGCCGATGCGGCCCACCCGGTCGGCGCTGGGCAGCACGCTGCGGATGGCGTTGGCGATCAACTGCAGCGCAGCGTCGCCGTGGTCGTGGCCGAAGGTGTCGTTGATGTCCTTGAAGTTGTCGGCGTCGACGACCAGCAGGGAGCCGCGCACACCGTCGGGAGCGAACCGCGCGTCGGCCAGCTCCTCCTCGACTTCGCGCGTGAAGGCTCCCCGGTTGAGCAGCCCGGTCAGCGTGTCCGTGTCGGCGTGGCGCTTCAGCGAGGCGTGGGCGATGGCCAGCGTGCGCATCTTGCTCAGGAGGAAGAAGAGCGTCGGCACGGCCAGCAGCACCGGCACCGCCACGTCGGTCGCGATCGCCCGCATCAGCTGCGTGCGGGTCATGCCCGGGAAATTGAAGGAATCGATCAGCAGCGCGATCGCGATGCAGCCCGCAGTCCCCAGCGCCGTCCACAGGTAGACGCGCGCCCGCCCGGTGGGTGACAGATCCAATGTGCGCGTCCTCCTGCATGGTCGCACAGGCAAGCGTCCAGGCTAGGCTGGCAGCGTTGAAATGCCCTCAAGCCAGTGCGTCGGATTTTAGCCAACCGGGCGGGCGCGAGGGCTGCGGGCGGTGCATTGTTTCCGTTTCGTTCACAATCCGCTTGGTAGGTTCGGCCGGTTCACATATCCATGGGCCATGGCGGAAACCGTGCGAATCATCGGCATCGACCCCGGCTTGCGGCGCTGTGGCTGGGGCATCATCGAGAGCACGGGCAACCGGCTGTCCTTCGTCGCCGCCGGCACGATCACGCCGCCCACCGACGCGGCGCTCGCGGACCGGCTGGTCGAGCTGCATCGGGGAGTTACCGCCGTGCTCGAGGAGTACGGACCGGACGAGGCGGCGGTGGAAGAGACGTTCGTCTCCGCCGGGGCCCGGTCCGCGCTGCAGCTGGGCCAGGCGCGGGGCGTCGTGCTGATGACGCCGGCCCTGCGCGGGCTACCGGTCGGGGAATACGCCGCCAGCCTGATCAAGAAGTCGGTGGTCGGCACCGGCCATGCCGAAAAGACCCAGATCCAGATGATGATCAAGATCCTCCTGCCGACGGCGAGCTTCAAGGGCGCGGACGCCGCCGATGCGCTCGCCATCGCGGTGTGCCACGCCCATCACCGCACCATCCGCCAGATCCGGGCCATCGCATGATCGGCAAGCTGAAGGGGCTGGTGGACGGGTTCGGCGACGACTTCGTCCATATCGACGTCAACGGCGTCGTCTACCAGGTGTTCTGCTCCACCAAGACCATTGCGGCGCTGCCGCAGGTCGGGCACGGGGCCGTCGTCCATGTCGAGACCATCGTGCGCGAGGACCTGATCCGGCTCTACGGCTTTTTCACCGAGGCGGAGAAATCCTGGTTCAACGTGCTGATGACGGTGCAGGGGGTGGGCGCGCGCGTGGCGCTCTCGATCCTGTCGACCGTCACCCCATCGGAACTCTCGACCGCCATCGCGCTGCAGGACAAGGCGATGGTCGGGCGCGCCAACGGCGTCGGCCCCAAGCTGGCGCTGCGCATCGTCACCGAACTCAAGGGCAAGGCGCCGGTTGGCGGCACGGTGGATGCAGGCACTCTGGGCCTCCAGGCGGCGCTCGGCGAAGGGATCGCATCCGGCAACGTCGCCGACGCCGTTTCGGCGCTGGTCAACCTCGGCTACTCGAGTGCCCAGGCCTCGGCCGCCGTCGCCCGCGTCGTGGGCAAGGAGGGCGACGAGCTGGCGACCGACAAGCTCATCCGCCTGGGCCTCAGGGAACTGAGCAATGGCTGACCTCACCTCCGCCACCGCCGGCCGCGACGACCCGCTCGATGTCTCGCTCCGGCCCTCCGGGTTCTCCGAGTTCATCGGCCAGGCCGAGGCGCGGGCCAATCTCGAGGTGTTCATCAAGGCGGCGCGGCAGCGCGGCACGGCGCTCGACCATGTGCTGTTCGTCGGCCCGCCCGGGCTGGGCAAGACGACGCTCGCCCAGATCGTGGCGCGCGAACTGGGCGTGGGGTTCCGGGCCACCTCCGGGCCGGTGATCGCCAAGGCGGGCGATCTGGCGGCGCTGCTCACCAACCTCGAGGAGCGCGACGTTCTCTTCATCGACGAGATCCACCGGCTCAACCCGGCGATCGAGGAAGTGCTCTATCCGGCGATGGAGGACTACCAGCTCGACCTCATCATCGGCGAAGGCCCGGCTGCCCGCTCGGTTCGCATCGACCTTGCGAAGTTCACGCTGATCGGCGCCACGACCCGCGCCGGGCTCCTGACGACGCCGCTGCGCGACCGCTTCGGCATCCCGATCCGGCTCAACTTCTACACGCCCGAGGAACTGGTGAGGATCGTCGAGCGCGGCGCGCGCCTGCTCGGCACGCCGATGTCGCCGGATGGGGCGATGGAAGTCGCACGCCGTTCGCGCGGCACGCCGCGCATCGCCGGCCGGCTGCTGCGCCGCGTCACCGATTTCGCGCTGGTCGATGGGGCGAGCGAGATCACGCGCCAGGTTGCCGACAAGGCGCTGTTGCGGCTCGATGTCGATGCCCGCGGGCTCGACCAGCTCGACCGGCGCTATCTCAAGGTGATCGCCGAGTTCTACAATGGCGGCCCGGTGGGCATCGAGACCATTGCGGCTGCGCTCAGCGAGCCGCGCGATGCGCTCGAGGAGATCGTCGAGCCCTACCTGATCCAGCAGGGTTTCATCCAGCGCACACCGCGCGGACGCATGCTGACGGCGCTCGCCTTCCAGCATCTGGGCCTGCCGACGCCGCAGGGCTTCGTCGGCCTGCAGGGCACCCTGTTCGAGGAGCCGGAAGCGTGATCGGCCAGTTCCAGGTCCGCGTCTACTACGAAGACACCGACTTCTCCGGCAACGTCTACCACGCCGCCTATCTCCACTTCTTCGAGCGGGCACGGACCGAGTTCCTGCGCGAGCGCGGCGTGCATCATTCCGAGCTGGTGAAGGACGGCATCGCCTTCGCGGTGCGTGCGATGAGCATCGACTTCAAGGCGGCGGCGCATATCGACGACCTGCTGGAGGTCGCGACAGAGGTCGCCTCGATGACGCCGGTCCGGCTCAACCTCGTGCAGTCGATCAGCCGCGGCGGCATCGAGATCACCCGGGCCGAGGTGCAGGTGGTGGCGATCAAGACCAGCGGCGGGGTGGCCCGCATGCCGGGCGAACTCCTCGAACTGCTGAAGAAATAGCGCAGACGCCGGGCCCGTGCCGGGGCACGACTGGCCCGGGTTGCCGCCGCCGGCGCCTCTTGCCTGCGCCGATCAGCCGCATCACAGCTGCGCGATGAGTCGCTTTGTTAACACCTCCTTGACCATAAGTAAGGCAGGGCATCCACCATGCTGCCAGAGGTCCGGGAATCCGGGCTTTTCTCTTAAATTTGACAAATTTGAACCGCATCGACCCGCGATCAGCTATCGGTCGTCGGGGCCGGACTGAGAAGGACCCAAACATACATGGAAGTCATGGATGCCGTTGGCACGGTCGCTCCGCATGCCGACCTTTCGCCTTGGGGGCTGTTCTGGGCGGCGGACATCGTCGTCAAGTCCGTGATGGTCGGCCTGCTCGCCGCCTCGGTCTGGTGCTGGGCGATCATCGTCGACAAGGCCATGCTGTTCGGGCGCGTCAAGAACGAGATGAACCGCTTCGAGCGCGTGTTCTGGTCGGGCCAGTCGCTCGAGGAACTCTACCAGCAGATGAGCGAGCGCCCGTCTCCGGGGCTGGGCAACATCTTCGTCGCCGCGATGAAGGAGTGGAAGCGCAGCCACGAGCAGAACGCCTCCAGCTTCATCGGCGTGCAGGGGCGCCTCGACAAGGTGCTGGACGTGGCGATCGCGCGCGAGAGCGAGGCTCTCGAGAAGCGGCTGGGCTTTCTCGCCACCATCGGTTCGGCGGCGCCCTTCATTGGCCTTTTTGGTACGGTATGGGGCATTATGAATGCCTTCACCGCCATTTCCGCCGCCACCAGCACCAACCTTGCGGTGGTTGCCGTGCCGATCGCCGAAGCGCTGTTCGCCACCGCGATCGGCCTTGTCGCGGCCATCCCGGCGGTCATCGCCTATAACAAGCTGTCGTCCGACGCCAACAAGCTGATCAGCCGGCTCGAAGGCTTTGCCGACGAATTCTCCACCATCCTGTCGCGCCAGCTCGAAGCACGGGGTGCCCGCTGATGGCGATGGCAGCTTCCACCGGTGGGGGCGGCGGCGGACGCCGGCGTGGCCGGCGGCGCGGCGGCGGCTCCAAGCCGATGAGCGAGATCAACGTCACGCCGATGGTCGACGTGATGCTGGTGCTGCTGATCATCTTCATGGTGGCGGCGCCGCTGATGACGGTGGGCGTGCCGATCGAACTGCCGCAGACGCAGGCCAAGCAGCTGAACACCGAGCAGAAGCCGATCACCGTGTCGGTGACGAACGACGGCGCCATCTACCTGGGCGAGACGCCGGTGGCGCTGGGCGACCTCGTCACCCAGGTTGCCGCACAGGCGGTGAACGGCACCGAGGACCGCATCTACGTGCGCGGCGACCTTGCGGCCAACTATGGCTCGGTGATGCAGGTCATGGGGGCGCTCTCGGGCGCCGGATACTCCAAGATCGGCCTGATCACGGAACAGGCGCAGCAGGACCAGTGAGCTGATGCGCACGGGGTTCACGGTATCGGTAGCCGGCCATGTCGCACTGATCGCGATCGCGTTCGTGGGCATCGGCATGGGCCGTCCGATCGACGCGAGCCCGGTCGAATCCATCGCGGTCGACCTCGTGCCGATCACCGAGTTCACCAATATCCGGATGGGCGTCCAGGACAGCGCGATCGTCGAGACGGAGGCGCCCTCGATCACCGAGTCCGAGGTGCCCGCCGAGCTCGCGCAGCCGACCGGCAACACGCAGGAAGACCAGCCGACGCCGGCCGACAATGCCAAGGTGACGCCGGCCCCCACCGAGAACACCGCGCCCGCCCCCGAGGCGGCGCCCGAGCCCCAGCCCGAGCCCGAGCCCGAGGCGGCGCCGCCCGAGCCGGTGGCGCCCCCCGAACCCGCTCCGCCTCCCGAGCCCGAACCCGCGCCCGAGCCGGAGCCGACACCCGAGCCGACGCCCATCGCGACCCCCGTGGAGACACCGGACCCGGCCGAGGCCGCGCCGCGGCCGCGCACGCATACCGCCTCGCTCGACCAGAAGCGCGCCGAGTTCAGGAAGCGGCAGGAAGCCGAAAAGCAGAAGCAGGCCGAGGAGAAGGCCGCCGAGGCCGCGCGCAAGAAGGCCGAGGACGAGAAAAAGAAGAAGGCCGCCGCCGAAGCCGAGAAGAAGCGCATCGAGCAGGCCAAGGCCGACCAGGCGGCCAAGGTCGCCGACGAGGTCGCCAACCTCATCAACAACGAGGAGTCGCGCGGCGCGACGACCGGGCAGGGCGGCCAGCAGACGCTAGGCAAGGAAACGGGCCGTTCCGCGACCCTCAGCCAGACCGAGATGGGCGCCTTGGTCGCCGCCATGCGCAAGTGCTACAACCCGCCGCTCGGCGCGGCCGAGGAAGGGGCCAAGGCGCGCCTGCTGGTGCGGCTCAATCCGGACGGCACGGTGAGCGGGCAGCCGCAGATTCTCTCCTCGACTGGCCCGACCCAGGCGCAGACCAACGCCAGTGCAGCGGTTCGCGCGGTGCTGCGTTGCGGCCAGCAGGGCGAGTATGCGTTCCTCGACCCAAGCAAGTATGACCAGTGGCGCGAGATTGACGTGACCTTTGATCCGTCACAGTTGTTCTAGCGCCGCCATCCGAAATGGAGACGTAACATGCCCCTGATCACCCGGCGCAACGCGCTGAAGCTCGGACTTGCCGGTGGCGCGTTCGCCCTGGCGACGCCGTCTCAGGCGCTGGTCGAGATCGTCGTCACGGGTGGCAACTTCACGCCGCTGCCGATCGCCATCCCTGATTTCGCCTCATCGGACCCGGCCTTCGGCGCCGAGATCGCCGAAATCGTGCGCAGCAACCTGCGCCGCTCCGGCCTGTTCGTGCCGCTCGACCCGGCGACCCTGCCGGTCCGCGTCGGCGACGTGCAGAACGAGCCCGATTTCCCGAGCTGGCGCGCGGCGAGCGTCGATGCGCTGGTGATGGGTTCGGTCGAGCGCGGGGCCGAGGTCGGCTCGCAGGTGCGGGTGTGGGACACCCAGGCCTCGGCGCAGGTGGTGGGCAAGTCCTACAAGACCGATGCGCAGAACTACCGGCGCATCGCGCACATCGTCTCGGACGCGATCTACTCCGCGCTCTCGGGCGGCACGGGCTACTTCGATACCCGCATCCTCTATGTCGCGGAATCGGGGCCCAAGGCCAACCGGGTCAAGCGCCTCGCCATCATGGACCAGGACGGCGCCAACGTGCAGTACCTGAGCTCGGGCAAGTCGCTGACGCTGAGCCCGCGTCTCTCGCCCAACGGCAACTCGGTTGCCTTCACTTCCTACGAGGACGGCAATCCGCAGGTTTACGTCTCGGGGCTGGGTGGCGCGCCGCAGAAGCTCATCGCCAACGCTCCGATGTCGTTTGCGCCGCGCTATGCGCCCGATGGCAGCACGGTGATCTTCTCGGTCTCCAACGGCGGCGCCACCAACATCTACACCGCGACCCCGGGCGGCGGCTACCAGCAGCTGACCGAAGGGCAGGCGATCGACACGTCGCCGTGCTATTCGCCGGATGGCTCGCGCATCGTCTTCGAGAGCGATCGCGGCGGCAGCCCGCAGCTCTACATCATGGGCGCCGGCGGCGGTGGTGCGCAGCGCATTTCCTACGGCGAGGGCTCGTACTCGACCCCGGTCTGGTCGCCGGAGGGTGATCTCATCGCCTACACGCGCCAGTCGGGGGGCCAGTTCCATATCGGCATCATGAAGCCGGACGGGTCGGGAGAGCGTATCCTGTCGTCCTCGGGCAATGTGCAGGAAGGGCCGACCTGGGCCCCGAACGGCCGGGTCCTGGGCTTCTTCCGCGATCCGGGCGGCGATGCGGGCCCGAGCCTGTGGTCCGTCGACATCTGGGGCCGCAACGAGCAGAACCTGGGCACCGAGACCTTCGCCTCCGACCCGAGCTGGTCGCCGCTCCGCGGCTAGCATCCCGCTCCAGCGCCTTTCATCGCCGCGCCTCCCGCAAGGGGCGCGGCGTCGGCTTGTGCCGTTTCTGACCGTAGTTGCGCCACGGCAACAGTACGGGAAAGCCCGGATTCGGGCCACATTCGCGCCCCAATGACCAAGAATTAACCAAGCCAGACAACCCCGCCTTAAGATTACCGGCGGTAAAAGTTCGTCACGTCAATCCATCCGATTAGGAGATGAATCCGGATGCGTTCAGTAACGCCCCTTATCGCCGTGCTGCGCGCTGCCGCGCTGGTGGTCCTCGTGGTCGCTGTGGCGGCCTGTTCGCGCAACGGTGCTGGCGGGACTGGCGTCGGCAATCTCGGGCCCGGCGGTGGTGCCCCCGGCAGCCAGCAGGAGTTCCTCGTGAGCGTGGGTGACCGCGTGTTCTTCGAGACCGACTCCTCGAACCTGACGCCGACCGCCATGGCGACGCTCGACAAGCAAGCGGCCTGGCTGAACCAGTACCGCAACTATCGCATCATGGTCGAAGGACATGCCGACGAGCGCGGCACCCGCGAATACAATATCGCGCTGGGGGCCCGCCGCGCCGCCGTGGCGGTGAACTATCTCGTTTCGAAGGGCGTCGACCAGCGCCGCATCACGTCCAAGTCATTCGGCAAGGAACGTCCGGTCGCAATCTGCAACGATATTTCGTGCTGGTCACAAAACCGCCGTGCTGTCACGGTCGTACAATAGGCTCGAGCGGGCTTCGGGGCGGGGCGCTGCTCACTGCTGCGGCGCATCCCGTGCGTAATCCCCGAAGCTGGTTCGACTGGAGGCAGAGCGCCGGGCGCCGCGTATTTGGCCCCGGCGCTTTCTTTTTGTCGAAATCCTGCGTTATTGCAGAGGCGTTACTCCTACCTGACCCGGAGCACCCCAACGTGAAACGACCTCTCCTTCGCGGATCGGCCATTCGGCCCGCGATCTACGGCACGCTGATCGCGGTGACCGTGGCGATGCCGGCGCTGGCCGCCGGCAGCCTGGGCCCGGTGCCGCCCGTGAATGTGCCGCAGGAGCGCATCCTCGTCGCGCAGAACAACCAGAATGCCGCGCAGCTCCTCGTCCGCATCCAGGAACTCGAGGAGGTCATCCGGCAACTGACGGGGCGCGTCGAGGGCCTCGAGTTCCAGCTTACCCAGATGCAGACCCAGCTCGCCAAGCAGGCCGAGGACAACGAGTTCCGGTTCCAGCAACTGGAAGGCGGTGCCGTGGGAAAACCGCAGGCGGCAGCGCCAACTGACGGCGTGACGCCGTCCGATACGCTGCCGCAGACCCCGGCCCAGGATGCGCCCGCCGCTGCGGCTGCGCCCGAACAACCCGCCCTCGCGCCACCGGCCGATGCCGCGGCTACCGCGGTGCCACCCGCCGACACGGCCGATGACGATGTGTTCGGCGACGGGGAACCGATGGACAGCCTCGATCCGCTGCTGCGCGGCGGGCTCGACCAGCTGGGCACCCTCCCCGAGGACGACGCGCTGAGCCTTGATCCGGGTCGTCCGCTCGACCTGTCGCTCAACGGCGGCACGGTCTCGAACGGCGATGCCAAGGCCCAGTACGACGCCGGGTACGATGCGATGACGCGCGGCGACTATGCTTTTGCCGAGGACCAGTTCAGCCAGTTCGTCGCCCTCTACCCGGACGATCCGCAGGCGCCCGACGCCATCAACTGGCTGGGCGAGGCGCTGATCCAGCGCGGCGCCTACACCGACGCGGCGCAGGTGCTGGCCGACGGGTACACCAGGCACCGCGAGTCCAAGCGGGCGCCCGACATGCTGCTCAAGCTCGGCGTGGCGCTGGTCGGCGCGGACCAGGTGGATGTGGGCTGCCGGACGTTCTTCACGCTCAGGCAGCGCTATCCCGATCTCGCTCCTGCCTTCCAGCAACGGCTCGCCGAAGAGCAGCAGAAGGCGCAATGCCCGGTAACGAACTGATCGACAGCGAGGCGATCTTCGCCCCGCTGAACACCTTCCGGCGTATCGGGCTCGCCGTTTCCGGCGGGTCCGACAGCCTTGCCCTGATGCTGCTCGCGGCCGACTACGCGCGCCGCAACAACGCGCATGACCGCTTCGTCGTCTATTCCGTCGACCACGGGCTGAGGCCCGAGGCGGCCGACGAGGTCGGGTTCGTGCTGGCCATGGCGGCGCAGTATGGCCTCGTGGCGCGCGGGCTCAGGTGGGAAGGCGAGAAGCCCTCGACCGGCATCCAGCAGGCCGCCCGCGCGGCGCGCTACCGGCTGATCGGCGTCGCCATGGCGCAGGACGGGGTAGAGATCCTCGTCACCGCGCATCATCTCGGCGACCAGGCCGAGACGGTGCTGATGCGGCTCGCGCACGGCAGCGGCGTCGAGGGGCTGCGCGGCATGGACTACTTCGCCGAGGTCGACTCGGTGATGCTGGTGCGCCCGCTGCTCGGCATCGAGAGGGCGCAACTGGCCCGTGTCGTCGCGGCGGCGGGCCTCGCGTCGGCGGCCGATCCCTCCAACATCGACGCCACTTACGAGCGCGTGCGCTGGCGGCAGATGATGCCGCCGCTCGCGGCCATGGGTCTCGACGCGCGGCGGCTGGCGCGCTTTGCCGAGCGCATGCGTGATGCTGACGAGGCGCTCGAGGAGATGGCGGCGACGATCGCGGTCGATCACGACGAAATGACCGGCGGGCGCCGGATTTCGCGCGAAGCGCTGCGCCGGGCCCCGAGAGCCGTGGCAATCCGGGCCCTTGGCAACGTGCTGCGCATCGTGGGGGCAGGGGCCAAGGCGCACGATCTGGCCCCGGTCGAGGCGCTGGTGGACCGCCTGCGGTCGGATCCAGCCCTCAAGCGGACAAGTTTGCATGCTTGCCTCATCTGCAGCGACGGCGAGACGGTGGTTGTCGCGCCCGAGCCCGGCCGGGCGGCCAAGCCGCGGCCGGACGGCAAGGCGCTGCGCACCGTGACGCGGAATTAACCGGGCGGGCGCAAGCTCCCTCGACTTTTCTGACAAAGGGCCGCACAGGTTGCCCGCGCCGCTACCTTGTAAGGCCTCGGGTCGAGGCCTACATTCGCCCTAACTTCCCGGCCTCTTCGTGGCCGGCTTCAGGACAGGATGATGAACGTCAATTTCCGGAACTTCGCCATCTGGCTGGTGATTCTGTTCATGCTGATGGGCCTGTTCCAGGTCTTTCAGTCGTCGACCCGTGCCATAGCGGTTTCCGACAAGAGCTACAGCCAGTTCATTACCGACGTCGATGCAGGCAGCGTGAAGTCGGTGGTCATCACCGACAATATCGTGTCCGGCGAGCTCAACAACGGCACCAAGTTCGAGACCGTCGTGCCGCAGGGCGCCGATGTCGTGTCCCGGCTCGAGGACCGCGGCGTCGCCATCACGGCGCGCCAGCCGGAGTCGAGCCCCTTCTGGGGCATGCTGCTCACCTCGTGGCTTCCCTTCCTCGTGATCATCGGCGTGTGGTTCTTCTTCATCCGGCAGATGCAGGGTGGCGGCCGCGGTGGCGCGATGGGCTTTGGCAAGTCGCGCGCCAAGCTTCTCACCGAGACGCAGGGCAAGATCACCTTCGAGGACGTCGCTGGCGTCGATGAGGCCAAGCAGGACCTCGAGGAGATCGTCGAGTTCCTGCGCGATCCCGGCAAGTTCCAGCGGCTGGGCGGCAAGATCCCGCGCGGCGTGCTGCTCGTCGGTCCGCCGGGTACCGGCAAGACGCTCATTGCGCGCGCCGTCGCCGGCGAGGCCAATGTGCCGTTCTTCACCATCTCGGGTTCGGACTTCGTCGAGATGTTCGTCGGCGTCGGCGCCAGCCGCGTCCGCGACATGTTCGAGCAGGCCAAGAAGAATGCTCCGTGCATTATCTTCATCGACGAGATCGACGCCGTCGGCCGGCACCGTGGCGCAGGCCTCGGCGGTGGCAATGACGAGCGCGAGCAGACCCTGAACCAGCTGCTCGTCGAGATGGACGGTTTCGAGGCGAACGAGGGCATCATCCTCATCGCTGCGACCAACCGCCCCGACGTGCTGGATCCGGCGCTGCTGCGTCCCGGCCGCTTCGACCGCCAGGTCGTGGTGCCGAACCCGGACGTGCAGGGCCGCGAGAAGATCCTCAAGGTCCACGTCCGCAAGGTGCCGCTGGCTCCCGATGTCGACCTCAAGGTGCTGGCCCGCGGTACGCCCGGTTTCTCCGGCGCCGACCTCATGAACCTCGTCAACGAGGGCGCCCTGCTTGCGGCCCGCCGCAACAAGCGCTTCGTCACGATGAGCGAGTTCGAGGATGCCAAGGACAAGCTGATGATGGGCGCCGAGCGCCGCACCCTCAGCATGACCGACGAGGACAAGAAGCTCACCGCCTATCACGAGGCCGGCCACGCGCTGCTCGCGATCAAGATGGAGGCTTCCGATCCGATCCATAAGGCGACCATCATTCCGCGCGGTCGTGCGCTGGGCATGGTGATGCGGCTGCCGGAGCGCGACCAGGTCTCGCTCACCCGCCGCAAGGCCTTCGCCGACATGGCCGTGGCCATGGGTGGCCGGGTCGCCGAGGAGGAAATCTTCGGTTACGAGAAGGTGACTTCGGGCGCTTCGGCCGACATCAAGATGGCGACCGGCCTCGCCCGGGCGATGGCGACCGAGTGGGGCATGTCCGACCGGCTCGGCCCGCTGCTCTACGGCGACGCCCAGGACGAGGTGTTCCTCGGCCGCTCGATGATGCAGCGTTCGACGCACATGTCGGACGAAACCCAGAAGATCGTCGACGACGAGATCAAGCGCTTCGTCAACGACGGCTACGAGACGGCGCAGAAGGTCATCCGCGACAACATCGACGACCTGCACACCATCGCGCAGGCGCTGATCGAGTACGAGACCCTGACCGGCGACGAGATTCGCGGCCTGCTCGAGGGCAAGACCCCGATGCGTCCCGACGACAGCGAGCCGGCCCTCAAGTCGACCGGCGTGCCCACCGCGGGCAAGTCGGGCAAGAAGCGCCCCGACGCCGATCCGGGCGCGGCGCCCGAGCCGCAGCCGGGCAGCTGAGCCCGTCCCGAAAAGATCAGGGGCCGCCCTTCGGGGCGGCCCGTTTCTCTTGCGCCGCGCCGGTCACGGGGTTTACCTGCGGCTCAGCCCCAATGCCGCCCGTATTTGCCGGTTAACGAAACCGCACCAATCTCTTTCGTATGCTGGGGACTCGGCGCTAAAAGGCGCTGATCCCATTCGAGGGCCCACACATGGCGCGCAAGTACTTCGGCACCGACGGCATCCGCGGACTGGCCAACGGTGAGAAGCTGACGCCTGGCCTCGCCATGCGCGTGGGCATGGCGGCCGGCCTCAAGTTCGTCAACGGCGACCACCGCAACCGCGTGGTGATCGGCAAGGATACGCGCCGCTCGGGCTACATGATCGAGAATGCGCTCACCGCAGGCTTCACGGCGGTGGGCATGGACGTGTACCTGCTCGGCCCGATGCCGACCCCGGCCGTGGCCATGCTGACGCGCTCGCTCCGGGCTGATCTGGGGGTGATGATCTCTGCCTCGCACAATCCGTTTGAGGACAACGGCATCAAGCTCTTCCGCAACGATGGCTACAAGCTCTCCGACCAGCTCGAGAGCGAGATCGAAGACCTGATGGACGAGGACCTCAACGCGCAGCTCTCCACCGGCCGCGACATCGGCCGCGCGCATCGCGACGAGGCGGCGCAGACGCGCTACATCGAGTATGCAAAGCGCACCCTGCCCAAGGGCGTGGACCTGAGCGGACTGCGCGTCGTCGTCGATTGCGCCAACGGGGCGGCCTACAAGGTGGCGCCCACGGCGCTCTGGGAGCTCGGGGCCGAGGTGTTCACCATCGGCAACGAGCCGGACGGCTTCAACATCAACGACAAGGTCGGATCGACCGCACCCGAGGCGCTGATCGCCAAGGTCAAGGAACTGCGCGCCGATATCGGGATCGCCCTCGATGGGGACGCCGACCGCGTCATCATCGTCGACGAGAAGGGCGAGATCGTCGACGGCGACCAGTTCATGGCGGTGATCGCCCAGTCCTGGCACTCGCGGGGCGAGCTGCGCGGCGGCGGTCTGGTGGCGACGGTGATGAGCAACCTGGGGCTCGAGCGCTACCTCGTGGGCCTCGGGCTCTGCCTCGAGCGCACGCAGGTGGGCGACCGCTACGTGCTCGAAGCGATGCGCGCCAAGGGCTTCAATGTCGGCGGTGAACAGTCGGGGCACATCATCCTCAGCGACTTCACCACCACCGGCGACGGCCTCATCGCGGGGCTGCAACTGCTCGCGGTGGCCAAGGCGGCCGACCGGCCGGTGTCCGAGATCTGCCGGCGCTTCGAGAAGGTGCCGCAGCTGCTGCAGTCGATCCGCTACAAGGACGGCAAGCCGCTCGAGCACAAGCTGGTGCAGCAGGCGATCAGGGAAAGCGAAGCCCGGCTGGGGCAGGGCGGGCGGCTCGTCATCCGTCCCTCCGGCACCGAGCCGGTGATCCGCGTCATGGCCGAGAGCGACGACGAGGGGCTGGTTGCAGCTGTCGTGAGCGAGATCGCGGCCACCATCCGCAAGGTCGCCTGACGCAGGGGCCCCGTCGGCGAACGGGCGCATCACGCGCTGGTAACGGTCATTTGATACAGCTAGGGCGTGTCCTCTTGAGTCGGGCACGGAGGCAATGGGGCCCCGGCCGTCGCGACCACAGCCGGGGTTCTCCTCCTGCTCGAGAGAGCGCTTCCCTTCAGAGCTTCAATGCCGTCGAAGCAAGACTTCGTTAACGCCCGCTATTAGCCCAATATTAGGGTTACCCGTTAGGGTTAAGCGCCTTTTAACAGGTGGCTATGCATAGTGTCCCCATTCGACTGGTCGTCGTGTGGCAACAAGGACACGAACAATGCGCAAGACTTTAGTTTCAGCGTTTGCGGCAGGAGCCGTGCTGCTGATCACCGGCCCCGTCGCGGCCGCCGATATGCCTCAATACCCCGACATCCCGCAGGTCGACTACGACATCGGCGGTTCGTTCTACCTGCGCGGCAGTGCTGCGCTGAACTGGCACTGGGCGCCGGAGGTCCGGCATCCCTGGACCGACGAGATCCACGAGACCGTCGACTACGGCTACGGCTACAGCTGGGGCGCGGGCTTCGGTTACGAGACCGGCACCGGGCTCCGCTTCGATGCCACCATCGACTCGGTCGAGGCGCGCGGTCTCAAGATCACCAAGACCGAAGGCGACGATCCGCCGGATGGCGACAACGGCGACTATACGCTGATGCTGCGCTCCACCGTCGCGCTCGCCAACATCTATTACGATTTCGGCCTGGGCGGCGACTGGGGCTATTCGTCGGGCGCCGGCGGCGCTTTCGGCTATGTCGGCGCCGGTGTCGGCGGGGCCTGGAACCACGTCGAGACCAACTCGCCCTGGGGCGTTCCGGTCCCGGTTCCGACCGGCGGCAATGTCAGCGCCGCGGCGGCGGTCATGGCCGGCGTCGGCTACGACATGGGCACCTGGGTGGCGGATGTGGGCTATCGCGGCCTCTACATCGACCAGATCAACAATGCTCCGACCGACGAGCAGACCGAGGGTTACTTCGAGGTCGACAACAACTGGATCCACGAACTGCGCGGCACCGTGCGCTACCGGTTCAACTGATCCGCATCACGACCGGTCTTGCAAGGAAGCGGCGCCCAGAAAGGGCGCCGTTTTCCTTTTGCGCTGATGCCCGGCTCGGCTAAGCCTGCGGCATGAACCAGCCCAGCCGCACGATCGAGAACCAGACGCCCTCACGCGAAGCGATCGGCGATCTCGCGGGGGCGGGCCCGGTCCGGCTGCTCGACTGCGACCTCGAGGGGGCGGACCTCGGCAAGCTCGACCTCACCGGCTGGGTGTTCGAGCGCTGCCGGCTGGGGCAGGCGAACCTCAAGGGTGCGACGCTCGAAGTCACGCGCTGGAGCAACTGCCGGGGGGCGGGGGCGGTGTTCAAGGGGGCCAGCCTCGAGGACGCGCGCTTCATCGCCTCGGACTTCAACAACGGCATCTTCCGCGACGCGACGCTTTCCGCCGCGAGCTTTGAGGACTGCAAGCTCACCGGCGCCGACTTCAGCGGGGCCCGGGCGCTCGGGGCGCGCTTCACGCGCACCCTGCTGGTCTCGGCACGCCTGCCGGGCTTCGACTTCCGCAAGGAAAGGCTGGCCGGGGTCGATCTCAGTTCGGCCGATCTCGCCAACTGTGATTTCCGCGAGACGGTGTTCGAGGGCTCGAGCCTGCGCGAGGCCAATATCGAAGGCGCCCGCTTCGAGCATGCAGACCTGCGCGGCGCGGATCTGGGCGGGCTCGATATCCTGGGCAGGTCCGGGCGCTTCCGCGGCGCCGTGGTGTCGGCGGCGCAGGCGGAAATGATCCTCGCGCAGACCGGCATCCGGGTCAGGGCGCGATAGTGCTGGCCCCCCGGTCCCTTGTTGTCCGCTAACAATTCGTTAGCCGAATGCTTCTAGCGTCCGACGGCTCGGTGTTAGCCGATAGTCAGTGGAGCTGTTTTCGTGACCAAATTCTTGCCCTTCGTCCTTGCGGCGGCCCTTGTTGCGGTCCTGCCTTCGTCCGGGTTTGCCGCGACGCACCTTGCCAATTCCGGCGCCAGCAAGTTCTGCAGCGCCGACGCACCGGAGAGCTACAAGCGTCCGGGCGGCTTCTGCGACCAGCTCGACGGCTGGAAGTCGCTGAATCAGCACGAGACCAATTGCGGTCACTTTGCCGATGCCGGCTTCCGTTACGACGAGATCGAAGGCCGCATGGTCGTCGCCGCCAAGTATTCGCCCTGCTGCAATCAGGTCGGCATGCTCAACCTGCCGCTGCCGCCCGAGAGAATCCTCGTGGCTATCCCCTCCTGCAATTAATCGTGACGTGGCGGGCGCTGCCCTAGCGTCCGCCGGTCCCGGCGCTAGTCGCCGAGCTGGAAGCGTTCGAAGCGCCCAAGCTCCTCCTCGATGGCCGCGCGGTGCACCGATGCATCGCCCCTGCCGACCCAGTGCCAGGCCTGGATGAGCATCCGCCCCGCGGCGCGGTCGGTCTTGAGATCCAGCGCTGCCACGATCTCGTCGCCCATCAGCACCGGCAGCGTGAAGTAGCCGAACTGGCGCTTCGCCCTGGGCACATAGGCCTCGAACACGTGGTCGTAGCCGAAGAACAGCTTCAGCCGCCGCCGCTGGATCACCAGGGGGTCGAACGGCGAGAGGATGTGGACGAGCGGCGGATGATCCTCACTGTCCGGCAGGTCCAGCGCCGCGGGGCGGGCATAGTGGACTGACGGATCGTCCCCGATCCTCACCGGCACCAGCTTGCCCGTCCGCACCCGCGTGTCGATCAGCTTTGCCATGCCCGGCGTGAAGCGGAGCTTGGGGTGCATCACCGAAGGGCCGCTGATCAGCCCCTGCGCGGTCAGCGCCCGGTCGATCAGGTAGGTCTCGATCTGCCCAGGTGTGGCGGCGCGGGGGCGCGGCGGCCAGCCGAAGTGGCGGTCCATCAGTTCATAGGTCTTCACCATGCCGCTGCGGCCCGAGATGGTGAGCTCGCCCGCGTAGAAGCCGAACTGCAGCACGCGCTTGGACGGCTTGCGGCTGGCCCAGGGATGATCCTTCTCCACCAGTTCGTCGTCCTCGACATCGCGGATCGACATGGCCCCGTCCCGGCGGATCTGGCGCAGCAGCCGCTTCAACTCGTTGGGATCGGCGTCGGCGTACCAGCGCATCGGAGCCGAGCGGTGCTGGCGCATGTCGGCGAGGTAGAAGGGCAGGTCCCGCACCGGCACGTAGGCGAGGGCATGCGTCCAGTATTCGAACACCGACTTGTCGGTGCTCTGGGCCTGCGCGAGGTCGGTCCGGCGGTAGTTCGGGATCCGGGAGAAGAGGATGTGATGGTGCGCCCGCTCGATCACGTTGATCGTGTCGATCTGCACATAACCCAGGTGCTCGATCGCGGCCTGCGTCGCCGCCGGGCCCTCGCCGAACGGCGTGCGCGCGTCGAGCCGCGTGGCCTGCAGCCAGATGCGGCGGGCGTCCTTGATACTGAGGGCGATCGGTTTCTTCATGCTGACAAGCCTAGCGCACGAGCCTGCCAGGCTGTGTCAGGCTTTGTCATTTCTTCCACATCGCCAGCAGGCCCGCGCCGACATCGAGTCGCGGCGCGGCCGGGGCGATGCCGCGCAGTTCGGCGGGCTGTACCGCCGGCCAGAACATGTCGTCGAACAGTGGCAGCATGGCCCTGGTGATGAACCGGGTGCGCTGGGCATAGACATGCCTGTCGCCATAGGGGGTCTGCTGGTGCACGTAGAACCGCTGCGGCACCATCAGGTGCAGTTCGTCCCGGGCCCGCGTCATCGCCACATAGAGCAGCCGGCGCTCCTCCTCGAGTTCGTGGGTCGAGCCGGTGCCGAGGTCGGAAGGGATGGCCCCGTCGACGACGTTGAGCACATGCACGTTCTTCCACTCCTGGCCCTTGGCCGAGTGGATGGTGGACAGGATCAGGTAGTCCTCGTCCAGCAGCGGCACGCCGGCCTGGTCTGAGGTCGCGTCGGGCGGATCGAGCGTCAGCTCGGTGAGGAAGCGCTCGCGGCCGGGGTAGCCCGAGGCGATCTGCTCGAGCTGGTAGAGGTCTTCCTTCCTTACCTCTGCATCCTCGTACACCGCCTCCATCAGCGGCTCGTACCACATGCGGGCGCGCAGCAGTTCGGCGGGCCAGCCGCCGCAACCTTCGCCCAGGTGCTGCACCGCCTCGATGAAGCCGGGCCAGCCTTCGGAGCCGCGCGGTGGTGGCGGCGCGTTGACCAGCTCATGCAGCGGGTCGGCGCTGCCTGCCATGCGGTCGAGGAGCTTGCCGGCGCCACCCGGACCGATTCCCGGCAACAGCTGGAGCACGCGGAAGCCGGCGACGCGGTCGCGTGGGTTGTCGACGAAGCGCAGCAGCGACAGCATGTCCTTGACGTGCGCGCTGTCGAGGAACTTGAGCCCGCCGAACTTCACGAACGGGATGTTGCGGCGGGTGAGCTCGATCTCGAGTTCGGCCGAATGCGAGGAGGTGCGGAACAGCACGGCCTGTTGTTTCAGCGCGGTGCCGCCCTCGCGGCAGGCGAGCACGCTCTCCACCACATAGCGGGCCTGGCTCGGCTCGTCCTTGACCGTCACCAGCCGCGGCTTTTCGGTGGCGACGCGCTCGGTCCAGAGGTTCTTGGTGAAGCGCTCGGTGCTTTCCGAGATCACGGCGTTCGCCGCCTCGAGGATGGGCTGGGTCGAGCGGTAGTTTCGATCCAGCGTCACCATGCGCGCCGCCGGCGTGAAGGAGGCGGGAAAGTCGAGGATGTTGCGCACCGTGGCGGCGCGGAACGAGTAGATCGACTGCGCATCGTCGCCGACCACCGTCAGTCCCTCGCCCTCGGGCTTCATGGCCAGCAGGATCGAGGCCTGCAGCCGGTTGGTGTCCTGGTACTCGTCGACGAGGACGTGGTCGAAGCGTCCGCCGATCTCGGCCGCGATCGAGGGCTCGCGCATCATCGCGGCCCAGTAGAGCAGCAGGTCGTCGTAGTCGAGCACCTGCTGGGCCTGCTTCTGCTCCACATAGGCGGCAAAGAGGTCGCGCAGCTCGCTGGTCCACATCGCGACCCAGGGGAAGTGGGTCTTCAGCACCGGCTCCAGCTCGTCCTGCGCGTTGACGACGCGCGAATAGACGGCGAGGCAGGTGCCCTTGGTGGGGAAGCGCTTCCTTGCTTCCGAAAAGCCCATCTCGTGGCGGATGATGTTGATCAGGTCGCCCGAGTCCTCGCGGTCGTGGATCGAGAACCCGGGTGTCAGCCCGATCTGCTCGGCGAACTCGCGCAGCAGGCGGGCGCCGATGCCATGGAAGGTGCCGGCCCAGCTCAGGGCGTCGGTGACGATGCCGCCCCTCGCTCCCATCACCTGCGCCACCAGCCGCTCGACGCGGCGCTGCATCTCTCCGGCGGCGCGGCGCGAGAAGGTCATCAGCAGGATGCGCCGCGGGTCGGCGCCGTTGACGACCAGGTGCGCCACGCGATGCGCCAGCGTGTTGGTCTTGCCCGAGCCGGCGCCGGCGATCACCAGCAGCGGACCGCCCATGTGCTCCACGGCCTGCCGCTGCTCGGGGTTCAGCTTGTCGAGATAGGAGGTGGCGAGGGCAGGCTGCACGCGAATCGATCCGTCAGAGAGTTCGGATCAGCAAGCATCATTCCTGCTTTGTTCGCAATTCACGCCGCCGCCGCACCCCGCGTCGGCGCCTGCGGCTCAGTCCTCGGACCTGCCCAGTTCGCGCTGCTTCTTGAGGTAGGTGACCTCCGAGGTGTAGCGGTCATGGAGCCTGGCGAACCGGCGGAGCGTCTCACGCGGCACGCCCAGCTCGATCAGTTCGGCATGGATCGCCTTGAGGTCGTTTTCCAACTCGTCCATCGTCACGAACATCTGCTCGATCCGTTCGCGCGACAGGCGCACCATCGTGGCCATGGCCGCCTCCTCGGGTTGCTGAAGCTGCTGCAGCGAGTGTGCCACGGCTGGCAGCAGTCGTCGACCGATGCTGCTAATCTTATGAAATTGCTGTGTTATTTTCGTCGGACACTTGTCATGTCCGGCCAGTCGCCGCATGCTCGGGGGGTAGTCTTTACCGGAGGGTGCTCGATGCCGTCAGTAGACCACCGTGAAGCCGAGAGCTTCGGCCTCACCACCGCGCAGATCATCTATCACATGCCCGACCACTTCGAGCTGCTGCAGGATTTCGTCTGGCAGGAATACGACCTGTTCCCCGCCTTTCCGCAACTGCGCAGGTTCCTCGCCTTCTGGGAGGAAAAGATCGAAGGCCGGATGCACTCCGTCACCGTCGCCCATGCCCGGCTGGTCAGCCCGCTCGAACTCTATGGCCTCAAGGGCGCCAAGCCGAACTAGGAAGCAGGTCCGGCCGCCTCAGGCCGCCGGCAGTCCGGCGAGGTAGTGCCGCCAGGGCTCGGACGAGACCAGCGGCCATTGCGGCGCCGGCTGGCGGCTATCGCTCGCCGCATGCAGTTGCGCGACCAGCAGCAGGGCATCGGCGGTCTTGGCGCCGACGCGGGCCTCGCGGTAGCGCGGGGCGAGAGCGGGAAGCCGGGCCCTGGCCGTGATCGCCTCGACGGTGCGGTCGGCGAAATAGATGGCGCGGGCGGCCGCCAGCAGCGCGGCGGCTTCCTCGCCGGTCGCGAGCCCGGCGGCAAGCATCGCCGCCACGGTCGCCTCGACATCGACCAGCGGTTCGGTCAGCGGCATGAAGTCCAGTTCGGCCGGGGCGTGGACGAGGCAGACATCGGCGTCCTCGACGCGGCTGCCGTCGTGGTAGCTGCGGGCGATCCCGCCGACCACCTCCATGCCGAATGGCGCGCATTCGGCGGCGCGCAGCGCGCCGAGCGAGGCTGCCCCCAGAACCCGCACGCCGGACTTCAGGGCGAACAGGATTTCCTTGTGCCAGACCGAGGGCACGAAGCCGAAGACGCCGTCGACAAGCCCGATGATGCTCGCGCCGTCGGCCACGGCGCGGTGGATGTCGCCCTGGCGGGCGGGGGCGCGGACGTCGAGGCCGGTGCGGTCGAAACTGGCGCCCCAGAGCGAGGGGCCGGCGAACAGGACTTTCATCAGAACCCCAGCATGGCGGCGGCGGCGCGGCGGCCGGGCCGCCAGTTGCGGTTGGTGAGGCGGTCCTCGAGGCCGGGCACGAAGACGCGCAGCACCTCGATGCCCATGGCTTGTCCGCCCATCGGCACGACGACGGTACGGTGGCAGCCGGCCCGGAGCAGTCCGGCGCGCAGCGCGGCCAGCAGCCCGTCCTCGCTGGCGGGGGCCGCGAGCCCGGTGGGGGCGGGGCGGTCGGTGGAGCCCGGTTCGGTCAGCACCGCGATGCTGCGGCTCAGCTGCTGCTCGTATTCGTTCGCGACGATGTCGTCGCGGGCGGCGGCGATGTTGGTGATGCGCGTCTGCGCCGCCTCGATGATGGCGCGCCGCGCCGCCACGGCGGCAATCGGATGGCAGCTCGCGCCGGTGGCGGCGTCGAAGTGGCGCTCGGCCCCGTCGTCGGGCGAAAGCACCGCATAGACCACCGGCAGGCCGCAATTGCCGGTCTGGTCGTAGAGCCGGATGCGGAAGCCGGCTTCCGCGATGCGGAACTCGAGCGCGTCGATATCGGGGTCGTCGAAGGCCGCGGGGGCGACAGCGGTCGCGGCGGCGGCAGCGTCGGACTTGTAGCCCCAAAGGCACACGGCGTCGCGTTCGATCACCTCGCAGAGCGCATGGATGAGCGCGCCGTTGCGCGTCGTGCCGGCGGCAACGCCGTTGGTCGACTGGGCGATGCCCGGCAGGTCCGCCGGTGGCGGGCCGAGGACGACGGCGTCGTAGGGGACGAGGATCGGCTCGCCGGTCTCGAGCAGGTAGCCCTCGCACCAGCGCAGCGGCTGCTGCGGGTCGATCGCCGTGCCGTGCGGCAACAGCGGGGTCACGTCCATGGTGGCAAAGCCGGCGGCTTCGGCCTCGGCGAGGCTCATCGGCGCGGCGAGCGCGAGGGGAGCTTCCGCGATGGCGTACTCGGCCGCTTCCATGACGGCCGAGATCTGGGCGGAGACTTCGTCGAGCCCCTTGCCCTGATGGCTGGCGATGGTTGCCGAATTGGGGCGGATGGCCGCGTAGCAGGGTATGCCGATGCGGTCGAGCCCGGTCTGGCTGGCCAGACGGGTGATGCCCAGCCGGCCGAAATGCAGCGACAAGTCCCGCAGCAGCGCTGCGGGACTCGCGGAACCGCCCGCGGCCTGCGCCGGCGGGCGGGAAGTCGGATCCCCAAGCAAGAGTACTTAAGGGTTACTTGGCGTGGAAGTGCCAGACGGCAGAGCCGTCATCGCGCTGGCCCGCGGCTACGGCGATGTCGATCCCGTCGACAATCGTGTTGCCGGCGGCAAGAGCAGAACGAACATTCGAGGGGACCACGGTTTCCTGGTCCACCGGAGTCACAGTCATCAGCTGCGTGTCGACGACGAGCAACTGAGAAGAGTCCTTCTGTCCGATAATAACGTAGCGCATAAGTACATCTCCTTTTGCGGCCTACTTGAATCCGGCCTTTCGCAACGCCTCTATATACAGATCGACATCCGCAGGGTCCCGCTGCGGCATACGGGATACCCAACGCGACGTTGTGAAATCCGGCTGCAATTTAAGCGCTTGCAACCGATAGCGCCGGGCAAGGTCCATCTGGCCGGCCATTGCGGCGGCCGCCGCCATCAGCCGGAAGGCCGGTTCCGGGTTGCGCATCTGGCCCAGGTGGCGCAGCGCCTCTTCCCAGCGTCCCCGGAAGAAATTGATGCCGCCGAGGGTCCACAGGTACTCGTCGGGCGGCATCGGATTGAGCCGCACCGCGGCGTCGATCTTTTCCTGCGCGGCAGCGAAGTCCGAGTTGTGGACAAGTGTGTCGGCGAAGTCGGCCAGCACGTCGGCGTGGTTGGGTGCCAGCTCGGCCGCCACCGACATGTGCGCAAGGCTCTGGTCGAGGTCGCGGTCGAACAGGGCGACGCGGCCGAGCTCGCGATAGGCGGTGCCGTCGTTGGGGTCGATCGACACGGCCCGCTCGGCGTGCAGCTTGGCCTTGTCGAGCAGCGCCTTGTCGGAGCCGGCGCGCAGCACCCACTCGACCACGTAGGAGCGGGCCAGCGCGCTCTCGATCGAGGCCTGGTCGGGCTCGATGTCGCGCGCGATGCGCAGCGACTTCCGGCCGCGCCGGATCTTGGGCAGGTCGAAGGAGCGCAGGTTGTGGCGCCCGGCGAGATAGTGGGTATAGGCGTTGGCGTCGCGCTGGGTGCGCTCCCGCTGCAGCTCGGCCGTCTCGATCGAGTCGGCCAGCGAGCGGGCGACGCCGTTGGTGAAGTCCCAGTAGTGCTCGGCGGCGTTCAGCGTCGAGAAGGCGAACTTGTCGGCCCAGACGATCTCGCGCCCGGCCGCGCGCACGAGGCGGATGGCGAGCGAGAGCCCGTCGCCGGTGAAGTTCGGCGCGATCCGGCTCTCCACGGCATAGTCGATCTGGTGCGAGCGGACCTCGTCGAGGGCCGAGAACGGATCGAGCTGCCAGGCGGTGTGCGGGGCGATCACCGAGACCGATTTCAGCCGCGACAGCCCGATGGTCACGTCCTCGACCAGGGCGGGCGCGAGGTGCTTGGGAATGGCGGACTGCTTGAAGTCCTGCAGCGGCGGCAGCAGTACCACGCGCGGCACGAAGCTGGGGCGCGTTTCGTCATGCGCGTCGCGCTCGCTGGTGCGGTTGATCGGGCGCGCGGCGGCCGGGATGTCCCCTTCGGTCTGGCTGTCGATCAGCTCCGCCGTCTCCGCCGACGGCTCGAGGCCCAGGCCGTGGCGCAGGCGGTTGCGGAAGGCGGCGAAGGCGGCACGGGCTCCCGCCTCGTTGCCCTCGGCGCGGAAGAGTTCGATCGATGCGCGGCAGACGACGTCGGAAAAGGGCAGGCGCTCGGCCAGCCGGTGCAGCGCGGCATGACCGGGGCGGCCGCCGATGCGCAGCGCCGCCTCGGTCGCCTGGGTGGCGAACTGGTTCTCGATGCGGGTGCGCTCGAGCGTCAGCCACTGGCTGAACTCGTTGCCCAGCCCGTCAACGCCGGCGAGCAGCTCGCCACGATAGAGCCCGATCAGTTCCTCGAGTTCGGCGGCGTCGGTCGCGGTGCGGATGCGGCCGATCTCGCGCAGGTCGAGCAGCAGGTCACGGCTGAGCTCGATCTCGGTGGCGTCGGCGTCGAACAGTCGGAAGCCGTGACGGGATTCGAGGTCGCGCGTATGCAGCAACGTCTGGCGAAGATTGGTCATCGCCTGCTCGGCGGAACTGTCTTCCCAGACCTTCTCGGCCAGCGTCGAGCGCCGGGTGCGATTCGAGAACTCCAGATAGAGCACAGCCGCCAGGGCATAGGCCTTCTGGCGCAGTTTAACCGCGGAACCGTCCGGCAGACGGAGAACCGGGCTGCCCAAGAGCTGCAGCGATGCCGTTCCTAGCATGGAGATTATCGACAATGGTCAGTTGTTCCCCGTGATTTGGCGTAAGTTTACTTGACGAAGTAAAGGCCAAAGCGTAGCCACATAACGGCTGGATAACGCATTCAAGTATGCTGCCCGACGGCGATGCGCTAGCGAAATAACCCGGGAGGCTTCGGCGGGGTGGGCCGTAGTCTCGTGCACTGGGACCCGAAAACCTGGGGCAACATATAGAGGGAAAGCATGGAATCAGGAGCGTCGAACTCGTCGTCAGCGGGAGCGGATGCCCGGAGTTCACATCTGGTGGAGTTGAGCGCTGATATCGTCAGTGCCTATGTCAGCCACAATGCGTTGAGCGCAAGCGATCTTGGCAAGTTGATTGCAAGTGTGCATGCAACGCTTCTGGGCTTGAGTGGCGCAGGCGAGGCGGACTCAGTCGTTGAGCTCAAGCCGGCAGTCCCTGTCAAGAAGTCGATTACGCCTGAATACTTGATCTGTCTTGAAGACGGAAAGAAATTCAAGTCGCTGAAGCGGCACCTGCGTACCGAATATGACATGTCGCCGGAGGAATACCGCGCGAAATGGGGCCTGCCGCCGGATTATCCGATGGTTGCTCCGACCTACTCGGAGGCGCGTTCGCGCCTCGCCAAGACGATCGGGCTGGGGCGCAAGCCAAAGACCCCGTCCGCGCGCAGCCGCAGCAAGGTGGTCGCCTGACTGCATTTTCGCCCGCAGGGCGCGGGCGGAATTCCGACGAGCGCTGTTCCCTCCCGGGGCGGGGAGGGGGCAGCCTGGCTGTCTGCTCCGCCTGTCCGCGGGTGAGGGCATGCGCCGGCGACGTGACGCCGGCGTTATTTTCTTGTTAACGGTCTGTCCCGCCGCAGTATTCGGAACTATCCCGCGCGCCTTGCCAGCCTGGCGATGAAGTCGCTCAGGATGGGGTTGCGGTGCACATGCGTCACGTAGCGCATCGGGTGCCGGGCGCGATCGATGCTGTAGGTGGCGTTGTCGGTCAGGATCGGTGTGGGCAGCAGCACGCTCGGCGTCCAGCTGTCGTCGAGCAGCCAGGCCACCGCCGCCATGTCCCAGATTTCCTTGGCCCAGCCGACGTGATCGTCCGAGTATTGCTTGAAGCGCATCGACAGGAAGCGGCCGATCTCGCCATGCGGCTCCACGTGCCGCTCGATCTCGGGCACGGTGCTGGCAAGGTGCGAGGTCACGCCCATGCAGGGCACCAGCACCAGCGGCACGCCTGAATCGAACAGCACCTGGGCCCCGCCGATGTCCTGCCTGAGGTTGAACTCGCGCTGGTGGGGCCATTCGAGCGCATGCCCACCCAGCCAGACGACCACGGTGCGGTCGATGATGTCGGGCGCCTTGAGGAGGGCCGAGGCGACGTTCGAGATGGCCCCGATGGCGATGACGTAGAGCGGGTCTGCCGGCGTGCCGGCGCGGGCCCGGGCAATGAGGTCGTCGACGGCGGCCGCCTCGCGCGGCTGCTTGGCCGCCCCGACATAGTCGGTCACGCCACGATGGACGAGCCCGTCCGGCGCGATGTCCAGCCGTTCGAGCAGGGCGAGGATCTCGCCGTGGCTCAGCTCCATGCCGTCGCCGGGACCGCTCGAGCGATCATTGTGGAAGGGCGCGGCATAGATCGCCTCGAGGCTGATGCGCTCGGGCGAGAGGACCGCCTGCACCAGCGCGTACTGGTCGTCGATCTCGTTGTAGGTGTCGGTATCCAGCACGGCCCGCAGCCGGCCGGGGCGTGGCGCGAGCAGCGCCAGCCGTTGCGCATCAGTCAGGTTGGTCACGTTCTTTCCTCGGTGATAGTCAGCCGTTCCCCATGGCCCGCAGCAGCAGGGCGGGCCGCACGACGAGCGCGCGTCGCAGCGACAGCGCGCCGAGCAGGGCAGTGAGCAGCACGGCGCAGACGCTCACACCCAGCACCATCGGCAGGTCCACGGTGAAGGCTACGTCGAGCATCACCGCCGTCAGCATGCGCGCGACGCCGCCGCCGAGCAGTACCGCGACCACCGCGGCGGCGAGCGCCACCAGCCCGAACTGCAGCACGGTCACCGCGACGATCTCGAAATGGGAGGCGCCCAGCACCTTGTTGATCACGGCGTCGGCCTGCCGCTGCTGCTGGCCGGCCGCCATGCTGCCGATGAGGACGAGGAGCCCGTTGCCGACCGCGAGGCCGCCGACGAGGGTCGCCGCGAGCGAGAGCTGCATCAGCGCCGAGGTGATGAGTTCGAGGGTCTGGCCGATGGCAATGAAGCGCGCGTCCGGCAGGGCCGCGGCGAGGCTCGTCTCGAGCGCCTGCTCCTCGCCCGGACGGGCGGTCACGGCGGCGAGCAGGGTCGAGGGATAGCCCTCGAGCACGCCGGGCGAGAAGGTGGCGAGGAAGTCGATGCCACCCTGCCAGGAATACTCGCGGAAGTTGCCGACCCCGGCGGTGATGCGGTCGCCGAAGATGTCGAAGGTGAGCGTGTCGCCGAGCTTGAGGCCGAGCCCCGAGCGCAGGCTCTCGTGCAGCGAGAGCAGCGGCGGCCCGTCGTAGTTTTCGCTCCACCACTGCCCCTCTACCACCCTCGATGTGGCCGGCAGCTGCTGGCGATAGGTGACGGGGACCTCGCCCGAGAGCAGGAACAGGGCCTCGGTGCCGCGCGCCTGCTCCGATGTCACGGGCTTGCCGTTGATCTCGAGCAGCCGCCCGCGCAGCATCGGTGTGGTGGTGAAGGCCGAAATCCCGCTGCCGCCGGCTGCCATCGCCCGGATCGTCTCGACCTCGTCCTCGAACAGGTCGGAGGCGACGAGGGTCGGCGCATCGAAGACGGAGGCGCCAAGATACTCGCTGGCAAGGTTCGACTGCAGCACCAGCACCACCACGAGCATCGCGAGCGTCATGCCGACCGAGACGAACACGGACGTGGCGTTGAGCCCGGCCCCCGTGATGCCGCGCAGGGCATAGCGGAGGATGTTGCTCGAGGGTTCGGCCACGGTGCCGAGGAAGGTGCGGATGGCGACCATGGCGAAGCGGAACAGCAGCACCGCGACCGCGCTCAGCAGGGTGAATGCGGCGACCAGCAGGAAGTCGTTGGTCATGATCGTCGCGAGCCAGACAAAGAGCGCCAGCGACACGACGAGCGGCAGGATGCCGGCCGAGCGCGCGAGCTTGCCCCATTCGACGGGCGGGGCGGTCAGGCCCTTGGCGCGAAACAGGCTCACCGGCTCGATGCGCAGGGCCTGCTGCAACGGGATGTAGGAGAAGGCGAAGGCGGTCACCGCGCCGATGCCGCCGGCAACCAGCAGGGGCCCGGCATGCAGGCCCTCGGGCAGCGCGATGCCCACGGCGCGGCCCACGATCGGCAGGGCCAGGGTGGCGATGCTGGCGCCCACGGCAAGGCCGATGCCGACGCCCACCGCCGTCAGCGCGGCGATCTGGGCGAAGAAGTGGATGAACACCCGCGCCCCGGTGGCGCCCATGCTGCGCAGCACCGCCACGACGTTGGAGCGCTCGGCGACATAGGCCGAGATCGAGGTCCAGACGCTGACGCCGCCGATCAGCAGCGACGCCAGCCCGACGATGACGAGGAAGCGCATGAACAGGTCGTAGTAATGGACCATGTCGCCGAGGCCCTCGCGGGCCGAGCGCACGGTCCAGCCGGACGTCTCGAAGGCCTTGGCGATGGCGTCCCGCCCCGCTTCCGGGTCGAGCCGGTCGAGCAGCACCTTGTAGCGGAAATAGCTGCCCAGCCCCGGCAGCGGCGAGGTGCGGTCCGACAGCACCGCCAGCGCATCGGTGGAGATCACGGCCGGCAGGCCGAGGCGGAAGCCGCGCACCGCGCCGTCGGGCACGCCGCCCAGCACGCCGCGCACCTCCACCGGGGTGCCGCCGATCTCGATCCGGTCACCCACCCCGGCGCCCAGCTGTTCGAGCATCAGGGGGTTGGCGAGCACCCCGAAGGCGCCGTCCCGCTCGGCCAGCAGGTCGAAGGCGGACTCGCCGGGCGGCAGGCCGCTGCTGGTGATTTCGCCGAGCAGGGGGTAGCCCGGCCCCACCGAGATCAGGTCGACGAAGGCGTCGTTGCCGTTGGCGCTGGCGCGCACGTTGGTGTCGACGGTGCTCGCGACTTCGCCGAAGCCGGCCAGCTGCTGCAGCTCGTCGGGCGTCGCGACCCGGTCGGTGCGGGAGAGCTCGACATCGCCGCCCATCAGCAGCGCCGCGTCCTCCTCCACCGCCTGGCGGATGCTGGCGCCGACGGAACAGACGCCGGCGACGAGCGCCGTGCCCACCGCGAGGCAGATGATCAGCACGACGAAGCGGCGCAGGTCGCCGCGCATGTCGAGCAGGCCGATGCGCAGCGCTGCGAAAAGTCCCTGCATCACGCGGAGGTCCCGGTCGTCTCGATCAGTTCGCCGCGGGTCATCGAGAACACGCGGTCGGCGCGGGCGGCAAGGTTGGGGTCGTGCGTCACCAGCACGACGGCGGTCCGGCGGCGGCGGGCGAGGTCGAACATCAGGTCGATGACGATGGCGCCCGACGCCTGGTCGAGGTTGCCGGTCGGCTCGTCGGCGAGCAGCAGCCTGGGTTCGGTGACCATGGCGCGGGCGAGGCCGACGCGCTGCTGTTCGCCGCCCGATAGGGCCGAGGGCCGGTGCATTACGCGTTCACCCAGGCCCACCGCCTTCAGCGCGTCGGCGGCGGCGGCGCGGCTCTGGGCGAGGCTCAGCTTGGGCGAGGCGATCTCGAGCGCGAGCGCCACGTTGTCGAGGGCGGTGAGCGAGGGGATGAGATGAAAGCTCTGGAAGACGATGCCGAGCGTGCGGCGACGGAACAGCGCCAGTTCGTCCTGGCTGAGGTCGTTCAGCCGCTCGCCGTTGACGATGATATCGCCGCCGGTGGGGCGCTCGAGGCCGGCGAGGAGCATCAGCATCGAAGTCTTGCCGCTGCCGGACGGGCCCACGATGGCCACGACTTCGGCAGGCGCCACGCTGAGGCTCACCTTGCGGAGAATCTGCAACGGCCGCGAGCCGACCTCGAGCGAATAGTCGAGGTTCTTTGCCTCGATTATCGGGGAAACTCCATGCATCTGGGCAGGATTGATTTGATCAAGCATGGCGCTGGGGACTTGCGGTGAGTATCGATTCCAAGGGATGACTGCTGCGAACGCCAGAATCGACACCCGCTCCGGGCAAATCAAGGTGCTGCAGATTGATCATCGGCCATCGGGGACGCAAGACGGATCGACAAATGTGGAAACGCTTTTCTGTGGTGGCGCTGCTGATTGCCGCCATGTCCGGCCTTTCACTGCTGCCGGCGAAGGCGGCGGCGCCCGAGCTTGAGCTGCTGATCTCGTATCTGGGCAGCTGGCAGGGAGAGGGCGCCCTCACGGGTGGCGACAAGCCCGAGCCGTTCCGCTGCCGGCTCAACATCTCGTCGGGCAACCAGTCCAAGATCAACTATGCCGGGCGCTGCAGCCTCGTCAGCATGAACCTGTCGGTGAGCGGCACCATCGCCTACGACGGCGCGTCGCGCCGCTACATGGCCGTGATGAGCTCCAACGCCGGCTTCACCGGCCTTGCCGTCGGCGAGCGCCGGGGCAACGGGATCAGCTTCGACCTCAGCGAGAAGCAGGTCGATCGCGGCGGCAACGACGTGCGCATCGGCTCGCGCATCACGCTGGTGCCCAACTCGATCATCGTGGACTTCCAGGTCGAGTTCAACAATTCCGGCCAGATCCTCACCGCCTCGGTGCCCTTCCGGAAGTAATCCCGCAGCCTCCCTCGAATGGTTCGGCCCGTCGCCTGCGGAGCGCGGAGCCGGCATGGTGCCGCGTTTCCCACGAGCAGCGCGGCCTCCTACGTGCTAGTCGGCACGGCGCTAAGGTCCTCTCCTGATTAGGAATCGCTCCGGCCGTCGGCTAGGTTGCTCGAAGAGCCGGGGTCCGGTTCGCGATGCCGGGTCGCGGTGCATCGCCTCAGTCGAGTCAGCGCCGCATGACGGTCGGGGGGCCGTCGCACCGGTATCGAGCCGAGGGAGTCATGGCGGCAAATCTGGGCCGAGCGGGTACCGCTTTTTCTGTCGTCGTCTATCAGCTGCGGAGCCTGGGCGAGCGCGTCCTGGGCCGGCCGCGATCAAAGCGGTCCAAGGCCATGAGCGCCAAGGAGGCCCGGCGCCTCGCGCGCCAGCAGGTCCAGGACACGGTGCGGAGCCTGCTGCGCGTCAGGGAGCATGCGCTGGCGCTGGACCTCGTCGAGGCGCTGGAGCGCGCCGACCTGATGAACCCCGAGCTCGAGCTCCGCAAGGCCGTCGCCATGTCCTACGGGGAGCGCTGGCGCGAGTCGCTGCCGCTGCTCCGCCAGTATTACGGGCAGTATGAGGACGGCCGCCATCGCGTCGTCGGCGAGTATGCCCGGACGCTGGACCGCATGATCAGCGAAACCGATCACAACGCCAACACCGCGCACGTCGAGGAACTCGTCGGGATCGTGTCCGAGACCCTCGGGCAGAAGGAGGGCAGCATCCGCCCGCAGACCGGCAACACCCTGGCGCGCGTCGGCTACCTCGAACTCGGCAAGGCCCTGATCGACCGCTTCATCGAGCAGCGGCCCAACGACAGGAACGGCTATGTCTGCCGTTCGCGGCTGCTCATCGAAAGCGGGGAGTTCGAGGAGGGGGTGCGCGTCCTCAAGCAGGTCGTGCAGCGCTGGCCCGACGACGCCCCGTCGGCCCTGCGGCTGCGGGTGCTGTCGAGCACCGAGGGGATCACGCGGGAAACGGAAGAGGTGAGCCTCGGACTTCTCGATCCGGCCGGGCAGGGCGGCCTTCGCCTGTTCTCGGCCGTGGGCGAGCCGCTCGGGCGGGCCGACCTTGGCGGCCGGGACCTGCAGGCGTCGCTGAAGGCAGCAGGCTGCACCTACCTCGCCATCTCCCCGGCAGCCCGGCCGCCCGCGGAAGCGGCGGCGCAGATCCGCCACGCCCTGCCGGCCAGCCATCGCGCCGGCTGCCTGCGGCTGCCGGACGGCACGGTCATCTGGCGCACGGGAGCAGTGCTCGAAGTGGTCGACACCGGCCTCGCCGATTCGGTCGAGGCGCTGCCGGCGACGCTCGCTGCGGTGGAGGCCCACTACGACGCCACGCGGCGCCAGCCTCCGCCCGGGCATCCGAGGGTGGCGCTGCTGATCTCGCGCTGGGGCGGGGCGAAGTTCGGCGGGGCCGAGCACACCCTGCGCCAGTTCGCCGATATCTACCGCGAGCGGGGCTACTCGATCATCCTGGGGGGATCGCGGGGCGATGCGCTGGAGGAGACGGATCCCTCCGGCAACCTCGTCGTGACCCTGCCGAGCGAGCCCGGAGCGCTGCGGCGCTTCATCCTCGAGCACGATGTCTCCCTCGTCCACGCCATCTCCGGCACCGGCTACGAAGTCGCCGCGGCGCTGGGCTGGATGAGCATCAGGTTCATCTACGGCATCCACTTCTGGCGCGAAGTGCTGGGCTACGAGACCGGGCAGACCTTCTTCGGCCCGGACGGAGCACCGATCCCGCGCCAGGAGTTCGCCTACATCGCCCGGCGCGCCTCGGCGATCTACGTGAACTCCGAATACACGCGGGGCATCGTCGAGAAGGCCCACGGGGTGCGCTACCCGGTCGTCTACTCGGTGCCCGAGGAGGAGAGCCGCGTTGTCCATTGACAGCCAGGGGAAAGGCTACCTGCTTCTCGTCAACGCCCGCCCGGAAAAGGGCTTCGACCTGCTGCTCGAGGTCGCCGCCCGCTGTCCGGATGTCGATTTCGTCGCGATCGCGCACCAGTCCTCGCGTTCGGACGGGCTCGCCGCGGTCGAGGAGGCGGGCCTGTCCAACGTCCAGGTGATCGAGCGCACCGACGACATGGACCCCCTTTACGAGGGCGCGCGCGCGGTGGCGGTCCCGAGCTATCGGTTCGTCGAGACCTTCAGCCGCGTCTCCATCGAGGCGCATCGGCACGGCAAGCCGGTGCTGGGGTCGGACCAGGGCAATGTCCCGCTGCTGCTCGCGCAGTCGGGCATCGTGCTCAAGGAAGACCCCGACGACTGGGCGGCGCAGATCAACCGCATCTTCGGCGACGACGACTACTATACCCAGCTCTGCCGCCTCGCCCGCGCCAACTCGGCCCGCTATTCGCAGTCTACGCAGTATGCGGCGCTCAACGGCGTGCTGAACGGGCTGCACGCCCCGATACTGGTGGGGGTGGGCTCGGGCATCGGCAACATGCTGCATGTCGGCCCGATGATCCGGAACATCGCGCGGCGAACCGGACGGCCCGTGGACCTGCTCGTCGCCGGCGACCATCCGGGCACGCTGTTCCTGCTCCATCACCCGCGCTACGTGAACGCCGTCTACGCGCTGGGGCAGGCGGCGCTCGACCGCTACTACGACACGGTGTTCATGGCCCACGCGGCCGGCGGCGTCCGGCTGCCGCTGGGCGGCAGGCGGGTCATCTGGCGCGAGGACTGGCGGGCCTTCCGGCCCGGACACAGCCTGCACGAGACCATCTTCAACCTCGAAGCCGCCAAGGTGCTGCTGGGCATCCCCTATGACGAGGACGACATCCGGCAGCACTACGTCGGCAACAAGAACTACCGCTGGCCGGGAGGAAAGATCGTGGGCTTCCATGGCGGCTCCAAGGACGGCCACTGGGCTTCCAAGCGCTGGGGCGGCTTTGCCCGGCTGGCCGCCCTGCTTGCCGAGGCCGGATACGAGGTCCGCTCGTTCGGCGTCCCCGAGGAGTATGTCGCGGGGACGACCGACTGCACCGGCGGCACCGTCGAGCAGATGGTCGACGGCATCATGGCCTGCTCCTACTTCGTCTCCAACGACAGCGGCCTCATGAACATCGCCAACGCCCTGGGCATCCCGACCCTCGCGCTGTTCGGGCCGACCGACGTGGGGACGCGGGGGCCGCTGTCCCGGCTTGCCCGGACGCTCTCGGTCGAAAAGGACTGCGCCCCCTGCGAGGTGAAGGATACCGCCCATTTCCGCTCGGGCACCTGCACCTGCATCGATGAACTGCCGGTCGAGCGGGTCTTCGACACGTTCACCGAGCTGGCCGAAAGCGCGCGATCGGAGCTCGGCAAGTGACCCTCACGACAGCCGGCGGTCCGAACCGGTCGGCAGGGCGCGCGTTCTGCGGGGAGGCCAGGGGCTGGAAATGGTGACCGATCGCGACAAGATGGAAAGCTACTGGAACAGCGCCGGCGCAAGTCCCAGGGCCAACTGGCACATCATCCACATCGACGACGAGGAGGAGTTCTTCGCCTCCGGGCCGCGCGACGTGCAGAAGGTGTTCGACAACCGCGCCGACGAGATCGCGCCGGGGTCCCTGATCCTCGACGTGGGCTGTGGCAAGGGCCGCATCGCCCGGGCCCTCGCCGAGATGCGCCCCGACGTGCGGATCTGGGGGGTGGACGTCGCTCCCTCGATGATCAAGGGCGCGATGGCGGCCAACGCCCACCTGATCAATCTCTCCTTCTGCATCGGCGACGGCGTCTCGTTCTCCATCTTTCCGGACGACACGTTCGACTATGTCTACAGCTACATCGTCTTCCAGCACCTGCCCCGGCACATCGCCGCGCAGAACATCGCCGAGGCGGCGCGCGTGCTCAAGCCCGGCGGCAAGCTGATCTTCCAGGTGCAGCGCCAGGGGGTGCCCATGGAGGTCGATCCGCCGTGGAACGACTTCCGCAAGATCCGCTACTATACCGAAAAGCAGGCGGTCGCGCTGATCGCCCCGCCGCTCAAGCTGCTCCGCACCCGCAGCCGCGCCCATCGGGCCGCGGACCTGCGGGAAGGCACCGACCACGATTTCTTCGTCGAAGCCGTAAAGCTCGGCGCGGCCGAGTCCCAGCCGGACGGCTAGGCCTCCGTCAGCACCCGGTCGAGGCTCGAGAGCAGGCGGTAGGCGCCGTGCCAGTAAAGCAGCGGCTCGGCCCGGCTGTTGGTGACCACGTGCCGCGGCCGCCCGATGAGGATGGTGTGGGAATGGCGGTCGATCGCCTCCTCGAGTTCGCAGTCTATCAGGGCCAGCGCGTCCGCGTTGCCGAGGGCGCCCGAGGGCATTTCCTGCCAGGTGGAGTCGCGGTAGCGCGCCGCCCCCTGGCTGCCGTCGCGTCCGGTGAAGCGTTCGGCGAGGTGCAGCTGGGTGCTGGCGAGGACATTGATGCAGAAGGCGCCATGCGCAAGCAGGACCGGCGACGCCGAGGACTGCCGGTTGAGGCAGACCAGGAGCGTCGGCGGATCCATCGAGAGCGAGGTCACCGAACTCGCGGTGAAGCCGGTGCGGCTTTCGCCGCGACCGGTCGTCACCACGCTCACGGCGGCGGCGAGGTGGCGCATGGCGTTCTTGAACGTCCGCACCTCCTCGGCCGGGTCGGTTGCAGCTGCGGTGGCCGACATGTTCAGGCGGCAGCCGGCGTGGGTTCGCCGAGCGACAGCATCAGGCGGTTGGCCCAGTTGAAGAAGGCGGCGGCCTGGATCAGGTCGGCGATGGCGAAGTCGTCGAGACCCTGGGCGCGCAGCGCGTCGATCTCGGCGGCGCCGAACTCCGATGGCGTAGCGGTCAGCTTCACCGAGGCGGCGACCAGCGCGTTCCAGCGCTCCCCGAGATCCACCTTCACGCCTTCGGCCAGCAGGCGATCGAGATCGGCCGTCCGCTTCGAGTAGGTCGAGGCGAAGCGGGCGTGCACCGACGCGCAGAAAATGCAGCCGTTGTAGCGGGAGGTGGCGGCGGCGGCGAGTTCGCGCTCGGCGCGCGGCAGGCCGGCATCGGGGTTGTAGAAGATGTCCTTGTCGGTCAGCGTGCGGGCGCGCAGCGTGTCGGGGTCGCGGGCCAGCAGCATGAAGTAGGGGGACTTGGCGCGGCTCGCCTCGGTGAGGCCGTCCCAGTGGCGCTGGGTCAGCTCTTCTGCCTTCAGCGGCTCGAGCCAGGGCGCCCAGCCGATATTGGCCTGGGTGAAGGTGACCGGACGGTCGGGATCGGCATAGGAAATGGCGTTGGTCATCTTGGCTTACTCGGCAGCGACGGACTGGGGTTCGGCGGCCGCAAGGGCGCGCAGACCGGTCACGACGCGGATCTGGAAGGAGAGGAAGGCGACGAGCTGGCTGAGGGTGACGATGTCATCGGTCGACCAGCCGGCATCGAGCAGCGCCTGCAGCGCCGCCGGGCTCGCATCGCGCGGCCGGAAGACCAGCAGGTGGGCATGGACCAGGGCCGCCCCGAGGCGGCCGAGCACCGCCCGGCTGGCCGTGTCGGGCGCGTAGATCAGACCGGGCGCATCCTCGGCCGAGAGCGGACCCCGGGGGTAGCTTCCATAGGGTCCGGAGGTCTCGCCGCGACGGATTTCGGAGCTGATGGCCGCGAGCAGGCCGGGCCGGTCGTAGTGGCCGAGGGCCTCGCGGTAGAAGGCGGCCACGGCCTCGTCGCGGTGGAGACCGGCGACGAAGTAGGCCACGGCGAAGCGCTCCTCGAGCAGCACGGTGCCCGGCGTTGCCGGCGCGAACAGCGCCTCGTAGCTCAGCTGCGCGTTGTCGCGGGCCTGGATGCGGTGGCGGCGAACGTCGTCCAGCCGGGTGCCGGGCGCGATGCCGACAAGCCGGTCGATGATGTCGATCTGGGTCTGGCTCATGGATTTCTCCTGAAAATCAGCGAACGAGGCTGAGGCGGGGCGCGGGGTTTTCTGCCCTGCTCCAGCCGAGTTGCGGGGCGACGTGAGCGGCGATCAGCTCGATCGAGCGCAGCACGAGTTCGTGCGGCGGGTCGACCGAATGGACCTGGAACACGATGTCGGTGACGCGCGACAGCGTGGTGTCGCGGTGCAGGCTCTCGAGCACGTCGGTGACGGTTCCGACATGGGTATCGGTCGCCGCGATCAGATGCTCGAGGTCGTCGCTTTCGAAGCGATGGCCGCCACGGGCGAGGCCGGGCGCTGCCTTGCGCAGGCCCTGCTCGGCGTAGTGGAGAGCCTCTTCCCGGCTGTCGGCCACGAACAGCGTGCGCGAGGCGACGATGCGCGGCGCGATCTCGCGCGGCAGGTTCTCGAAATAGGCATCGATGATCGGGTGCTGGATATCGGCGAGGCTGGCGGTGGGAGCGTCGGCCGGGCGCGGCTGGGTCCGCGACAGCATCAGGCCGTCGCCGGCCTTGCCGGCGCGGGCGCCGCCCTGGGTCGAGAAGGTTGCCTGCCAGAAGCGCTCGAGCAGGTGCGGTGCGGCCGGATACAGCCTCGTGTCGGCAACGATCGGCGAGCCGGAGAGCGCCGTGCGGAAGGTTTCGATGTGCCGCTCGTAGATGGCGTTCTTGTCCTTGGCGTCGTAGCCGAAGGCGGTGAAGGAGGCGGGCGTCCCGCCCGAGCCGAGGCCGAGTTCGAGCCGGCCCTCCGACAGCAGGTCGAGCACGGCCGCATCCTCGGCGGCGCGGATCGGGTGCTCGAGCGGCAGGGTGATGATGCCGGTGCCGAGGCGAATGCTCCTGGTGCGGGCGGCGACGTAGGCGAGGAACACCAGCGGCGACGGCAGTCCGCCCTCATCGCGATGGAAATGGTGCTGCGCCACCCAGGCGCTGTCGAAGCCGTGGGTCTCGGCATGGACGATCTGGTCGGCGGCGTTGTGATAGCGCTCGCCGGGGCCGGCGTCGTCGAGCAGGCGGGTGAAGAAGCCGAGGCGCTTGCGGATGTTGGTGTCAGACATGGGCGGGGCTCCGTTTGCCGGGAATGGCGTCGATCAGTTCGCGCGTGTACTCGCTCCGGGGGCGGAGGAAGACGTCCTCCACGCGGCCGGCCTCGACCTGCCGGCCGTCGTGCAGCACCGACACGGTGTCGGAGATCTGCCGGACCACCGCGAGGTCATGCGAGACGAACAGGTAGGTGAGGCCGCGCTCGCGCTGCAGTTCGTCGAGCAGCTTCAGGATCTGGGCCTGCACCGAGACATCGAGCGCGGACACCGCCTCATCGAGCACCAGCACGCGCGGATCGAGGATCAGCGCCCGGGCGATGGCGACGCGCTGGCGCTGGCCGCCCGACAGGGCGCACGGCCGGCGGGTGCGCAGGGCCTCGGGCAGGCCGACGCGCTCGAGCAGGGCATTGACCTTGCCGGCGCGGACGCCGGCATCGCGCTCGCCGAAATTGATCAGCGGCTCCTCGACGAT
>JAEYZJ010000317.1 GCA_023430705.1 Pseudomonadota bacterium
CTTGACGCTGGTCCTCGCTATCGAGGATCGCCCTGACATGCTCCGAGATCACCTCCGGCCCGTAGAGCCGTTCAAGGTGATGCGCGAGGCCCTTGAGGACGTTTCGCTGGTACCTGACATCCTCGTAGTGCCGGGCGGAAGTCATGTGGATGTAGTCGAGCCCCCGTCGCGCCCGCTCCGGGCCCAACCCGGCAAGGAAGGCCCGGTCTTGCGATGACAGCGGCCGGTCGGCCAGCACGCAGAAGGGGGAGACAGTGACACGCGTCACCGGTGCGACCTCGTTCAGGTGCGCCAACAGCGCTACCAGTCCCTCATGGTCCTCGGCCGCGAGCTTTCCCCCGCACATCAGCACCATGATGTAGATGGCGAACTCGGTGCCCGGCTCGGCCATTTCGAGCCCGCGTTCCAGCAGGTCCATCCCTTCGGCGAGACGACCACGCGCCAGTCGCGCCTGGCCCAGGATCGCGAATGCCGCCGCAAACGCGGTGCTGTGCTCGAAGGCCTCGTCCGCCAGCCGCTCCGCCAGCGCCGTGTAGCCGCGGCCGAGGAACAGCAGGAGCTTGGCCGCGGAGAGCTTCAGCATCGGGTTGCCGGCCACGGCCGGCAGCGCTCCGAGCGCCACCTCCTCGATCTCGTCCTCGATCGGGATCCGTTGCTCATCCGGCAGGATCTGACCTCCGGTGCCCATGATGACCTGCACGTAGAGGCTCAGCCCCCACATCAGCCGGATCTGCGGATCCTGCGGGCTTGCCTCAAGCGCCGCGCGAACCTGATCGATACTCTCGAGCCAGCTCTGGTTGCTGGCCGTCAGCAGCCGACCAGCATCATGCATCGCGACATAGACAGGCGGCGCCGAGGATGTCGGGGCCTCGACCACGCTGAGGACCTGCTTGCGCCACATCAGGGAGCGGAACTCCTTGAGGACGCCGGCAAGTGAACGCGATACATCGCGTGCGTCGGAAACCACGAGCCGCGATGTTCCTATGACTTCGCCGCCCGTGGCGCGCCGCAGCACCAGCGCGCTGTGGAGCTGCAGGCCGCGGGGATAAACGCTCACCTCGAGGCTGAACAAAGTCTTCTGGAACGCCGACGGGGAGAAGCGCTCATCGAGTCGTATGTGCTGGTCGGGGGACGTGGACGCCTGGAACCCTTTCAGCAACTCGTTCAGCAGGGCCGTCGCCAGTGGGCCGAGCGCACCGGCGCGGGCGAGCCCGTGCACGGGTCCGATCACCAGCAGCGCCTCTGCCGGCTGGGCAGGTGCTGCGATCCAGACGTATCCCTCTCCGTAGCGTGTCGCGATGAAGCGAGGCGTGCGGGCCGGATCCTTCAGCTTGGTGCGCAGCCGGTTGACGACGAAATCGACGTTACGATCCGAGACATCCGAGTCTGGGGACGAGATGGCAGCGAGCAACTGGTCGCGAGTGAGGACGCGGTTCGCATTGCCGACAAGGGCAGACAGCAGGAGCCGTTCTGCCCGCGTGAACACGAGCTCTTCGGCGCTGCCGCGCCGCGCGGTCGCAAATCCCTCGTCGAACTCAAGATCGCCGTACCGCCGCGTATCCAACAACCAGCCTCGCTCCGCCTCGAGGGCGCAGTCTAGGCGCTGAGCGGACCGTCGTGAAGGTCTCGAGAAGGCGTACTACCGGACTGTGAGCCTCGATCGGGAGCGAGGCGTGTAGCGGCCAGCAGCTGGTCCAGTTCGGCAATCACCGCGTCGATGCGCTCGTCGGGGGACAGGCGCTCGGCCTCTTCGGCGAGATATCGCCGATGCACCTCGATCTCCAGCCGCAATTGCGCCATGCGCCGGCGCGCCAGATCGTGCTCCGAGGAGCCGCCGGGATGCACGGCAAGCTGCGCCCTGAGGTAGCTGGCTCTCAGCTGCCACCCTTCGACATAGCGGAGGTAGGGATGGACGATCTCGGTGATGGCATTCCGGACAAGGCCATTTGCCAACTCGCCGGGAGCAGGATGGAGGTGGTTGTGCATTCTCGAACCTAAGTCACGAGCCACACAACGTTTTCCTCACGCTTTGGTTCAGCCTGCCTGCAGATTTCTGCTTGCAGCCGCGGCTGGCGGCAGCCATCGTCCTGGCGACTAGAGGAGGACAATCGACCATATGAAACGCACGACATTGCTGGCAGCACTGGCCCTGGCAGTCTCTCCGGTCTTCGCTGAGGACCAGACCCCGAACTCGTACCAGAGCCTGCAGACCCCGCTGCTGCAGGGGAGCACGGACGTGCTGGGAGGACCGCTCGCTTATCCGGCGGGTACCCCCAACGTCACTGCTGCCATCGTCACCCTGCCCCCCGGCGGCGAAACCGGCTGGCATGAACACGAGGTCCCGCTGTTTGCCTACATTCTGGAGGGCGAGCTGACGGTGGACTACGGCACCAAGGGCACCCGCACCTACAAGGCTGGTGACTCCGTGATGGAGGCCATGGGCTGGCCCCACAACGGTACCAACACCGGCTCGGTCCCGATGAAGCTCATCGGCGTCTACATGGGCAGCGATGCAGCCGCGAACACCGTCAAGGTCGACGTGCCGTGATCGAGATCGTCGTCGAACCTCTGAGCCGGGAAGCCTACGCACCCTTCGGGCAGGTCATCGAGATCGAGGGTGCTCATCACTACCCGATCAACGGCGGCATGACCGAGCGCTATCATGACCTTGCGAAGGTCGAGCTGGGCGGGGTCCACCCCCGCCCGCTCGTCTCGATCGCCCGCGGCCAACCCTACGAGCTGCCACTCACGCTCGCGATGGTGGAGCGGCATCCGTTGGGCAGCCAGGCCTTCTACCCGCTGTCGCAGCGCCCGTTCCTCTCGATCGTTGCCCCGGACGAGGCGGGAGTTCCCGGCCGGCCTCGCGCCTTCCGCTGCGCCCCCGGGCAGGGCATCAACATGGCCATGAACACATGGCATGCGGTACTCACGCCGCTTTACGACGTATCGGATTTTATTATTGTCGATCGCGGCGGCGAGGGTAACAATCTAGAGGAATACTACTTCCCCACGCCCTATCTCGTAGTCGAACGAAATTAGTATATTATCAATCGATTGCGCGCCGACCATACTGCCGTTGCATTTCCTCCCTATGCTGGTTTACGCAGGTAGTCCGGGGCTTGGAGGAATGTGGCCATGCGTATCGTGCTGGCAATCGTGGTGCTGCTGTTGGCCCTTGGCGGACCGGCATATGCCGCCCGGGTGACGCTTACCGGTGATGTCACCTATCGCGAGCGGATCGCGCTCCCGCCGGGCGGCACTCTCATCGTCTCGCTCGTTGATCTGGCGGCGCCCACCCAGCCCCGCGTCTCCGCCCAGGCGGCCATTGCCAGTCCCGGTGGAGTACCCCTGACCTTCACGCTCAACTTCGATGAGAGCGTCGTCCTGCCGGGCCACGACTATGCGCTCGATGCCGAGATCACGGGCGCCGATGGCACCCTTTGGTTCCGGACCTCCGAGCCCTATGCAGTCGATCCACTGTCTCCTCCTGCGCCTCTGCTCATTGTCGTCGCGCTGGCCCCGCAGGACCAGCAACCTACCCCCGAGCCGCCGGCCGTCGTTCCCGAGCGCGATACGACGCCCCTGCTCGACGTGACCTGGCAGGCCGTCAGCATTGCCGGCACACCGGTGGGTCGCGGTATCCTCTCGTCCCTCAACATCGCTTCAGACATGCGCGCCGGAGGGCGGGGCGGCTGCAACTCCTGGTTCGCCCAGGCCGAAGTGAACAACGAACGGCTGCTGTTCAGCGCTGTTGCCGCTACCCGCATGGCCTGCAGTTCCGAGGAGGTGACGCGGCAGGAGGACAGCTTCTTCGGCGCACTCGCCGCGACCCGCTTCTGGCGCCTGGACGGCAAGCAGCTTGCCCTGCTCGACGCCCGGGGCGGCGAGCTCGCGAGGCTGGAGAAATCCTCGTACTAGTTGACTGGGATCGTGGCTGCCGACAGGGTCGTTCGACCCTTCGGAGACCATAATGGACACGCCCGATCTCGTCTCACGCCTGCTCGACACCATTGAGCACGACCTTTTGCCGCTCACCCGGCGAGGCGTCGGCGGGGGCAACAAGCTGTTCGGAGCGGCGATCCTCAAGAAGTCGGACCTCTCGCTGGTCGTGGCCGAGACCAACAACGAGGCCGAGAACCCGCTCTGGCATGGGGAAATGCACGCCATCAAGCGCTTCTACGAGTTGCCGGCCCAGATGCGACCCCACGCCCGGGACTGCCT
>JAEYZJ010000033.1 GCA_023430705.1 Pseudomonadota bacterium
TCGCTCAACCCGGTCATGCGGCTCGAGGAGCAGATGATCGACGCCATCGTCGCGCACAAGTCCGGCATGAAGCGGGCCGAGCTCGAAGCCCGCGTGCAGCAGCTGCTCAAGCAGGTGGGGCTGGCGCGGGAAGTGGCCCGGCGCTACCCGCACGAGCTGTCGGGCGGCATGAAGCAGCGTGCGGCGATGGCCATCGCCACCTCGCTCGCGCCCAAGGTGATCGTCGCCGACGAACCCACCTCGGCGCTCGACGTGGTGGTGCAGCGCCAGGTCATGCAGACGCTCGGGCGGCTGCAGGATGGCCTGGGCGCCGCAGTGGTGCTCATCGGTCACGACATGGGGCTGATCGCACAGTTCGCCGACACGGTGGGCGTGATGTATGCCGGCAAGATCGTCGAGATCGGGCCGGTGCGGCAGATGATCGAAGCGCCCAAGCACCCGTACACCAAGCTGCTGGTGGACAGCCTGCCGGGCATCGAGGTCAAGCAGGCGCTTACCGGTATTCCGGGTCTGCCGCCGCCGCTCGTCAACCTGCCGTCAGGCTGTTCGTTCAACCCGCGCTGCCCGCTGGCGTTCGACCGCTGCCGGACGGAGACGCCGCACCTGCAACAGGTCGGACCGGGCCAGGCATCCTGCCACCTCTATCCTGAACACTCTGCACTGCCGCCGTTGCCGGCGCGGGCTACGCGGGAGTTGCACGCATGAGCGCGCTGATCGAAGCCAGGGGCGTCACCAAGCGATACGGGGCCTTCACCGCCCTCGACAACGTGACGCTCACCCTCAGTGCCACCGAGCCGTCGATGACGGCCATCGCCGGCGAATCCGGCTCGGGCAAGACGACGCTCGCCCGGATGATGCTGGGGTTCATCGACCCCACGGAAGGGTCCGTGCTGTACCAGGGCAAGGACGTCGCGACGATGACGGCCAGCGAGAAGCAGGCCTTCCGCCGCGAGGTGCAGCCGGTCTTCCAGGACCCGTTCGAGGTATTCAATCCGTTCTACCGGATCGACAACGTGCTGGTGACGCCGGTGAAGCGGTTCGGCCTCGCCGACACCGACGCCAAGGCCCAGATGCTGATCGAGGACGCGCTCAAGCGGGTCGGCCTGAGGCCGCAGGACACCCTGGGTCGCTTCCCGCACGAACTCTCGGGCGGACAGCGCCAGCGCATCATGGTCGCCCGTGCGGTGCTGCTGCGGCCCAAAATGATCGTCGCCGACGAGCCCGTCTCGATGGTCGACGCGTCGTTGCGCGCGACCATCCTCGATGAGCTCAGGACGCTCAACCGCGAGCTTGGGATCTCCATCGTCTACATCACGCATGACCTGACGACGGCGTTCCAGATCTGCGACAACATCATGATCCTCTATCGCGGTAATGTCGCCGAGGCCGGTTCGGTCGAGCGCGTCATTGGCGCGCCCAAGCACCCCTACTCGCAGCTCCTCGTCTCCTCCATCCCCCTTCCCGACCTCGACAAGGCATGGGGTGGGGATGAGATTCCGGTCACCGAGACCTCCGCCTCGCGTCCCAATGCCGGCTGCAAGTTCGCGCCGCGCTGCCCACACGTCATGGAAACCTGCTGGGACAACGTCCCGCCAAAATACACTCCGGACAGCCAGCGCCTCGCCACCTGCTTCCTTTACCGCGATGCTCCGGTGGCTCCCAGCGAAGACATCGCCAAGGTGTTCCGGGCACCCGAACCGCTCACTCCCGTTTCCCTCTAGCTATCAGCAAGTCCAGCCATGACTATCAAGCTCACAGATCGCAAGCAGGCCGGCTCCACCGACCTGCAGCTGCCGCCGATGGGGTTCGGCGCCGCCCATCTGGGCGGCATGTACAACCGCGTGTCCGGCGAGCTCGCCCACGCGACACTCAAGGCGGCCTGGGATGGCGGCATCCGCCACTTCGACACCGCGCCATACTACGGCCGCGGTCTCAGCGAGCACCGCCTGGGTGACTTCCTCATCGATTGCCCACGCGAAGAGTTCATCGTCACGACCAAGGTCGGTCGCTACTTCCGGCGCCCTGAAGACCCGCGCAATTTCGACCGCGCCCCGTGGGGTGGTGGTCTCAACATGGAGATCGTGTGGGACTACTCCTATCACGGTGTCATGCGGGCCTATGAACAGAGCCTCCTCCGCCTTGGTCTCGATACCGTGGATGCGCTTCTGATCCACGACCCGGAAGCTGCCGGCACGCCCGATGGTCCCCGCCTCGCGGACCTGGTGGAGGCCGGCGGCTACCGCGCCCTCGAGGAACTGAAGAGTTCGGGGCAGATCAAGGCGATCGGCATGGGTCTGAACGCTGCGGAATCGCTCGACACCATTGCTCCGCTGGTGCCCATCGACTTCTGCATCGTCGCAATGCCCTACACCCTGCTCGACCAGTCGGCGCTCAAGACTGGCCTAAAGCGCTGCATCGACGAGAACATCTCGGTGATCATCGGCGCGCCCTATGCTTCGGGAATCCTTGCCACCGGCCCCGGTCCGAATGCGCGCTACCGCTACGGTATCGCCGAGCCAGATATCCAGGAGAAGACCCGCAGGATCCAGGCTCTCTGCGCCCGCCACGGCATCTCGCTCCAGGCAGCTGCCCTGCAGTTACCGCTAGCCCATCCGGCCGTTGTCTCGGTCATCCCCGGGGGCGCCCGCCCTGAAGAGGTGACCTCGAACGTCGGCTACATCGAGGAAACCATCCCGGCCGCCTTCTGGAGCGACCTGCGCAAAGAGGGTCTGATCGACGCCGAGGCGCCCACGCCGGCCTGAGGCTTGACCGCAGCAGCTCAAGGAAGATCCCGGCGAAGCGGGGATCTTCCTTTGTCTAGCTGAGATGCCGCAGCAGGTTGCCCGAGACGTGCCCGTCGGCGAGCAGGCCAGCCCGGGTCTGCCAGTCGATGACCGCAGCACGCGTCTTGGGCCCGATCACGCCGTCGGGCGTGCCGATGTCGTAGCCCTTGCGCAGCAATAGGTTCTGCACGTTCGTGCGGTCCGCCTTGGTCAGCGCGGTGTCG
>JAEYZJ010000048.1 GCA_023430705.1 Pseudomonadota bacterium
CCGGCGTGCGCAACGTGCAGGTCCGGGCGCCGGGCGAGGGCGTGCTGGACGATCTCAGGGGCAAGCTCGACCGCGTCGTGGTCGACGCGCCCTGCACCGGCAGCGGCACCTGGCGGCGGCAGCCGACCACCAAGTGGAAGCTGACCCCCGAGCAGCTCGCGATGCGGGTCGCCGAACAGAAGGCGATCCTCGCCGATGCCGCTACCTACCTGAAGCCGGGGGGAACGCTGGTCTACATCACCTGCTCGGTGCTGCCCGAGGAGAATGCCGGGCAGGTCGCCGATTTTCTCGCCGCCCATCCGGATTTTGCCGCAGTGGCAGGCAACAAGCTGTGGATGGCGCACTTCTCGGGTGCGAGGCTCCGTGCGCGGTTCTCTCCCGAGGGCGGCGTGGCCGTCACTCCGCACACGACGGAGACCGACGGGTTCTATTGCATCGCGATGCAGAAGGGGTAAGCGGTGGCGGCAGATGACGGCGACCCGCTGCCCGTTGGCTGGCTTGTCGCCGGCGCGATCGGGCTGGTCCTCGTCTTCGCCGTCGTCATCTGGTTCGTCATCCCCGGCCCCAGCGCCAGCCACCGGTTCACCTCGCCCGAGGGGCGGGTGACGCTCGAGATCCGCGAGCGCTGCGCCCAGACCTGCGAGCGGAGCATCGTCGCCGAGACCGTGGGGGTTGGCACGCCCGTGCGAAAGGCGTGCCATATGGCCCTCGCGCAGACGCATCCGGTGCTGCTCAATGCCTATCCGCTCTGGAGCGGCGACGAGCGGGCGGTCGAGATCGTCTATGCCGATTCCGAGGGGCAGGGCGGCAAGTTCGCCCTCGACATCGCGCGTGACTGCACGCTGACACCGGCCGACTGAACCATCCCGCCGCCGCCGCGTTAGGGCGGCATGAGCACACTGACATCGGCAGAACTGAAGTCACCCCGATCGCTGATCACCCTCGCGGTGTTCCTCGTCGTCGTCATGGGCGTCGGAGCCCTCATCGGCGTGGGCACCGCCCCCGGCCAGTGGTACGCGAACCTCGACAAGCCGCCGTTCAACCCGCCCAGCTGGATCTTCGCACCGGTCTGGACCACGCTCTACGTGCTGATCGCCGTCGCCGGCTGGCGCACCTTCCTCGCCGAGCCGAACGGGCTCGGCATGAAGCTGTGGTACGGGCAGATGGCGCTGAACTGGCTGTGGTCCCCCACCTTCTTCACGCTGCACATGCTGTGGCCGGCCTTCATCGTGATCATCGCCATCTTCGCCCTGATCCTCGCGTTCATCTTCAACCGCTGGGACCGCGACCGCATCGCGGCCGGGCTCTTCGTGCCCTATGCCGCCTGGGTCGGGTTCGCGAGCCTGCTGAACCTGTCGATCGCTGCCCTCAACTGACCGCCGCCGGCAGTTCCGAGCCCTGCGTCGGGCGCTGGCGCTCCCGGCGCCGCGCCCAGCGGATCACCGGCTCCTCGAGCAGCACCCAGGAGAGATGGGCCGCGACGATGCTGATCGCGGTCACGATCAGCGAGGTGGTGAGGAACCGAAGCGGCTCGGGGGACGAGCCGTGGTCGATCAGCGGGTCCAGCCAGATCCGAACCAGCTCCAGCACCGGGTAGTGCCAGATATAGATGCCGAACGAGATGCGCGCGATGTAGCGCGCCGGTGGGTTGTCGAGCAGCCGCCCGACCAGCACGCTCGACGGCGAGGCGGCGAGGAACAGCCCGACCGCGAGGACGAACCAGGGAAAGCCATAGGGTATCCCCAGCCAGCCCCAGCTCTGGCCGTCACGGGAGTCGAGCTGCACCCCGATCCGCTGCAACCCCCAGCAGATGGCGACGATGGCAACCAGGTCGAACAGCCAGTTCCGGTAGCCGCTCCAGCGCACCTGGAAGCCCGATGCCAGCGCGCCGATGGCGAACATCGCAAAGAACCCGAGCGGGTTGTAGCGCGGCATCCAGAACTTCGCCCCGCCGACGAGGCCGTAGTCCCAGCCGCGCTGATGGGCATCGACACGGTAGTAGCGCGCGAACAGCCAGTGCGCGAGGACGGCAAGGCCGATCGCACCGATCCAGAGCAGGCGCGACTGCCATCCCGCGCCGCTGAACCGGGCGGCGAAAAAGAGCAGCGCGAACATTGCCGGCAGCAGCACGTAGGACGTGATCTCGAAGCTGATCGACCACAGCGGCCCGTTCACCTCCACCGGAAAGAAGGTCAGCCAGTGCCAGTCGGCGACGGCGAGGAAGCCGGCGAGCAGCCGCAGCACGAGCTGCCAGTCGAGCGCCGCCCCGAATACCGTGATCGAGAGGAGGAACGAGACCAGCAGCGCCGCCCAGAAGCCGGGCAGGATCCGCGCCGCCCGCCGTGCCGCATAGGTTTTCAGCGACGGCATCGGCTCGCGGCGATCGAGCGCCAGCCAGAACGGGCGGGCGAGGAGAAACCCCGAGAGCACGAAGAACATGGCGACGCCGAACGTCCCCATGTCGGCGAACGGCCGGAACCATTCCATCCAGCCAAGGTCATGGTCCCAGCTCATGCGCTGGGCCAGGTGGTGGAACAGCACCGTCAGGCACGCGGCGCACCGCATGAAATCGGCGCCGGCAAGGCGGGTGTCGGTCATCGATCTCCTCCACACGGACCCCGGTCTGCGCCGCTCCATCCGTGCAATCGATTACAGGCTGCATCGCCCGGGCTGCCTGCGCAAGCGTTTCAGCACATCGAGGACCGCCCTACGGTGGAAAGGCCCGCCGATGCGTGCGCGCGCCGGCCGGGCAGCAGGCATGAGCCCGACAAGGCTTGCGGAATCCCGGGAGCCGCTTTATTTCCGGCCCATGCAAGACATCGCTGCCGCCCCCGCTGAATCCATCCTCATCATCGATTTCGGCTCGCAGGTGACGCAGCTGATCGCGCGACGCCTGCGCGAGACGGGCGTCTACTGCGAGATCCACCCGTTCCAGTCCGCTGCCGAGGCCTTTGCGCGGATGCAGCCCAGGGGCGTGATCTTCTCCGGTGGACCGGCTTCCGTGACCGAGGAAGGCAGCCCCCGCGCCCCGCAGGTCGTGTTCGACAGCGGCGTTCCCATCCTCGCCATCTGCTACGGCCAGCAAACCCTGGCCCTGCAGCAGGGCGGCAAGGTCGAGGGCGGCCATGCCCGCGAGTTCGGCCGCGCCGATGTGGAGATCAGGGAAGCGTCGCCGCTGTTCGAGGGCTTCTGGGAGGTCGGTGGCCGCTATCCGGTCTGGATGAGCCACGGTGACCGCGTCACCGAACTGCCGGCCGGCTTCAAGGTCGTCGGCACGTCCGAGAACGCGCCCTTCGCCATCGCGGTGAGCGAGGAGAAGCGCTACTACACCACCATGTTCCACCCCGAGGTGGTTCATACGCCGGACGGCGGCAAGCTGCTGGCCGCCTTCGTGCACAATATCGTCGGGCTCAAGTCCGACTGGACCATGCACGCCTACCGCCAGCGCGCCGTCGAAAAGATCCGCGCCCAGGTGGGCAAGGGCAGGGTGCTCTGCGCCCTTTCGGGCGGCGTCGACTCCTCGGTGGCCGCCATCCTGATCCACGAGGCCATCGGCGACCAGCTGACCTGCGTGTTCGTCGACCACGGCCTGATGCGCATGAACGAGGCCGACGAAGTCGTCTCGATGTTCCGGGATCACTATAACATTCCGCTCGTCCATGTTGACGCCGCTGACAAATTCATCGGCGCGCTCGAGGGCGAGTCGGATCCGGAAACCAAGCGCAAGACCATTGGCCGGCTGTTCATCGAGGTGTTCGAGGAGGAGGCGAAGAAGATGGGCGGCGCCCAGTTCCTCGCCCAGGGCACGCTCTATCCGGACGTCATCGAGAGCGTCAGCTTCTCGGGTGGCCCGTCCGTCACCATCAAGTCGCACCACAATGTCGGCGGCCTGCCCGAGCGCATGAACATGCAGCTCGTCGAGCCGCTGCGCGAACTGTTCAAGGACGAAGTCCGGGCGCTCGGCCGCGAGCTGGGCCTGCCCGACCGCTTCGTCGGACGCCACCCGTTCCCGGGCCCCGGCCTCGCCATCCGCCTGCCGGGCGGCGTGACCCGCGAGAAGCTCGACATCCTGCGCCGCGCCGACGCCATCTACCTCGACGAGATCCGCAAGGCCGGCCTCTACGACAAGATCTGGCAGGCCTTCGCCGTGCTGCTGCCGGTGCAGACCGTCGGGGTGATGGGCGATGGGCGCACCTACGAGTTCGTCTGCGCCCTGCGCGCCGTGACCTCCGTCGACGGCATGACGGCGGATTTCTTCCCCTACGACATGAACTTTCTCGGGCGCGCCGCGACGCGCATCATCAACGAGGTGCGGGGTATCAACCGGGTGGTCTACGACGTCACGTCCAAGCCGCCGGGCACCATCGAGTGGGAATAAGGGCCCCAAAGGACCCATTCCCCATCGGCAGCAAGCGGGCCGCCGCCTTGCGCTTCGCCTATCTGGTCGCCGGCTTCGGGCTGCTCGGCCTCGGCATCATCGGGGCCTTCCTGCCGCTGTTGCCGACGACGATCTTCGTCATCCTCGCGGCCGGCTGCTTCGCCCGCTCCTCGGTGCGGGTCGAGGGCTGGCTGCTGCGGCACAGGCGGTTCGGCCCCATGATCATCGCCTGGCGGGCCGAACGGGCGATTCCCCGCCGCGGCAAGGTGATGGCGAGCATCGGCATGCTGGTCGGCTACGGCGCGTTCCTGATCGGCGCGCGGCCCGGCTGGGTGCTGGCGCTCATCGTCCTCGCCGTCTTTGCGGGCTGCGCGTGGTACGTCTGGTCGCGTCCCGAACCATCCGCCGGCCCGCCCTGAAGACCAGCCGGAAACGCCGCATCGGCGGCGTTTGCATTCATTGAGGCGCATCTCTATGTTGCGCGCAAAATTCGACCCTGTTCCGCTAGAGCCACATGTCCAACGAAAACATCATTCGCGAAATCGACGAAGAGCTGCGCAGCGACCGCATGCGCCGGCTGTGGCGGACGTTCGGCCCGTTTGTGATCGGTGCGGCCGTCCTCATCGTTGTCGTCGTGGCGGCGAACGAGGGCTGGAAGTGGTGGCAGAACTCCAACTCCGCCCGCTCGTCGGACCAGTTCTACGCCGCGCTCGAGCTGGCGGATGGCACGGACACCGCCGCCGCCCAGCAGGCGCTGGACGAGGTCATCGCGGCCAACCATGGCGGCTATCCGGCGCTCGCCCGCTTCCGTGAGGCGGCGCTGCTCGCCAAGGACGGCAAGACCGCCGAGGCCATCGCCGCCTACGATACGCTGGCCAACACCGAGACCAACAAGTACCTGCGCGAGCTGGCGCTGCTGCTCGCCGGCAACCTGCTGGTCGACAGCGGCGACCTGGCCCAGGTCGAGCAGCGCGTCGGCGGCCTCGTCGGCTCCAGTTCGCCCTTCCGCAACGGCGCCCGCGAAGCCATCGGCCTCGCCCGGTACAAGGCCGGCGACCTCGATGGCGCGCGCCAGGCCTTCGAGGACGCCTTGAACGATCCGATGACCGGCACCGACGCCCGCGATCGCCTCGACATCTACCTGAGGCAGGTGGTCGCCCAGGGCGCGACGCCGCCGGCCGACGAGGCTGCGGCCGCGGCCGAGACGCCGGTCGTGGTCGATCCGGCGACCGCCGAGCCGGTCGATAGTTCGGTGGGCGATGCCCCCGCACTCGACACGACGCCCCCGGCCGACGCTGCTCCGGCCGCCGACGCCGCGCCGGCTCCGGCCGCCGATACGCCCGCCGCACCGGCGAACTGATTTTCCACGCCTGCCCATTGGGGTCGACATGACCGTTACTGTTGCCATTGTTGGCCGCCCCAATGTCGGCAAGTCGACGTTGTTCAACCGGCTCGTCGGGCGCAAGATTGCGCTGGTGGACGATACCCCCGGCGTCACCCGCGACCGGCGCGAGGCCGACGGACGGATCGGCGACCTGCACTTCAAGGTGCTCGACACCGCCGGCTACGAGGACCGGACCGACGGCTCGCTCGAGGACCGGATGCGCCAGCAGACCGAGCTCGCCATCCGCGACGCCGACGTGCTGCTGTTCATGATCGATGCCAGGGCCGGCGTCACGCCGCTGGACGAACGCTTCGCCCAGGTGCTGCGCCGCGCCGGCAAGGACGTCCACCTCATCGCCAACAAGGCCGAGGGCAAGGCTGCCGACCCCGGGCTGATGGAGGCCTACAGCCTCGGCTTCGGCGAGCCGGTGGCCCTCTCCGCCGAGCATGGGCTCGGCCTCGCCGACCTCCACGCCATCGTCTCCAGGGCGGTCGATGCCGCTGCCGAGAAGGCAGCCGAGTCGGTGGCGCCCGAAGACCGGATGCCTGAGGTCGACGTCGACCTGCCGCCCGACGACGGCTCGACCGAGGACGGACCGGTCAAGCGCTGGAACCCGGACCGGCATCTGAACGTCGCCATCATCGGCCGGCCCAACGCCGGCAAGTCGACGCTGATCAACCGCATGGTGGGCGAGGAACGGCTGCTGACCGGCCCGGAGGCCGGCATCACGAGAGATTCCATTCTCGTTCCGTGGGAATACAACGGCCGGGTCATCAACCTCGTCGACACCGCCGGCATGCGGCGCAAGTCGCGCATCGAGGCCAAGCTGGAAAAGCTCGCGGTCAGCGATTCGCTGCGCTCCATCCAGTACGCCGAAGTCGTCGTGCTGCTGCTCGATGCGCAGATTCCGTTCGAAAAGCAGGACCTGGCGCTCGCCGACCTGGTCGAGCGCGAAGGCCGGGCCCTCGTGATCGCGGTCAACAAGTGGGACACGATCGAGGACAAGAACGAGAAGCTTGCCGAACTGCGCCAGCAGTGCGAGCGCTACCTGCCGCAGCTCAAGGGCATCCCGCTGGTGACCGTCTCGGGCCTGCAGGGTCGCAACATCGACAAGCTGATGCAGGCGATCTTCGCGATCGAGGCGCGGTGGAACAGCCACGTCTCGACGGCCCGCCTCAACCGCTGGCTCGCCGGCATGACCGAGAGCCATCCCCCGCCGGCCGTGTCGGGCCGCCGCCTCAAGCTGCGCTACATGACGCAGGCCAAGATCCGGCCGCCCAGCTTCATCCTCTTTGCTTCCCGTCCCGAAGCCGTGCCCAACGCCTACCAGCGCTATCTGGTCAACGGCCTGCGCGACGCCTTCGACATGCCGGGCACGCCCATCCGCCTGTGGATACGGGGCGGCAAGAATCCGTTCGATGACAAGGGCGGAAAGTAGGGGCGGTGTGCGTTTCCGCCCGATTGCGCCCGGCCTGAACCCCGCTATACTCCGCCGCTCCAAAGCGACCCGATGCTGAGTGCGGGGCCGCAACCTTGATACGGCATTGTTTCTCGAAATCCTGATTGTCGCCGTCCTGACGCTGGTCAACGGCCTCCTTGCAATGAGCGAACTGGCGGTGGTTTCCTCACGCCCGGCGCGACTGAAGGTGCTGGCCGCCGAAGGCCGGCGCGGCGCCAGTACGGCGCTGAAGCTGCAGGAGGACCCGGGCAAGTTCCTCTCCTCCGTGCAGATCGGCATTACCCTTGTCGGCGTCCTCTCCGGCGCATTTTCTGGCGCGACGCTGGGTGAACGCCTGGGCCTGGGCCTGCTGGGGGCGGGCGTCGATGCCTCGCTCGCCATGCCGCTCGGCGTCGGCATCGTGGTCATCATCATCACCTACCTGTCGCTGATCATCGGCGAGCTGGTGCCCAAGCAGATTGCGCTCCGCGATGCCGAAGGCGTGGCGAGCAGGGTCGCACCGCTGATGACCCTCATCGCCTCCGTCGCGGCGCCCCTCGTCTGGTTGCTGGACGTGTCGGGGCGGCTGGTGCTGCGCCTGCTCGGTCAGGGCGGCGAGACCGAGGAAAGGGTCACCGACGAGGAGGTCAGGACCATCATCGCCGAGGCCGAGAGCGCCGGCGTGCTGGAGACCGAAGAGCGCCACATGATCTCGGGCGTCATGCGCCTCGCCGACCGTTCGGCCCGCGGCCTGATGACCCCGCGCCTCGACGTCGAGCTCATCGACCTGAGCGAGACCCAGGACGAACTGATCGAGAAGCTGCGTCACACCCGCCACTCGGTGCTGCCGGTGCAGGATGGCCCGGTCGACGCGATCATCGGCGTGATCGTGCGCAAGGACCTGGTGCAGAACGTGCTGGCCGAGGTACCGCTCGACATTCGCTCGCTCGTCAAGCAGGCGCCGGTCGTCATGGATCGCTCGAGCGCGCTCGACGTGCTGAAGGCGATCCGCGGCTCCCTGGTTCACATGGCGCTGGTGTTCGACGAGTACGGCCACTTCGAGGGCATCGTCACGCCCGGCGACATCCTCGAGGCCATCACGGGCGCCTTCCAGGAGGAGGAGGGCGACGAGAAGGCCTATGTCGTGCGCGAGGATGGCTCCTACCTCGTCTCGGGCTGGATGCAGGTCGACGAGTTCCAGGCCCATATCGGCGTGCCCGTGCCCAAGGCCGCCAAGTTCGAGACCGTCGCCGGCTACGTGCTGTCGGAGATCAACCACCTGCCGACGGTCGGCGAGGTGTTCGAGCGCGGCCACTGGCGCTTCGAGGTCGTGGACATGGATGGGCGCCGCATCGACAAGATGCTGGTCACCCGGCTGGGCTGAGCCGCAGCCGGGTACACCTGACTGCCCGGCCTCGCGCCGGGCGGGAGCGGGGGCTTGTTACTTCGAGGCCGCCAGCGACTTCGAGGTGCCGCTCGGGAAATCGAACAGCGTGCCTGTCTCGGTGAAGTCCGGCGAGATCATGCGGATGATGTCCGGTGCGACGGCGCTGGGGCGCTTCAGCGTCTCGGCATCTTCCCCGGGCCAGCCCTTGGCGCGCAGCGCAGTGCGCAGCGGCCCCGGGTTGAGCAGGTTCACCCGGACCCTGGTCGACTTCATCTCTTCGGCATAGACCTTCACCAGCGCCTCGAGCGCCGCCTTGGTCGCCGTGTACGGGCCCCAGTAGGGCTGCGCGCGGTTGACCACGCCGGAGGAAAGGAACAGGGCGCGGCCGGCGTCCGACTGGCGCAGCAGCAGGTCGAGCGAGCGGATCAGCCGGTAGTTGGCGGTCACGTTCAGCGCGAAGACCTGGTCGAACTCCTTGGGATCGACATGGGCCAGCGGCGAGATGGTGTTGAGCATGCCGGCATTGCCGACCAGCGCATCGAGCCTGCCCCAGCGCTCGAAGATGGCGCGGCCGAGACGGTCGATGCTGTCGAACTCGCGCAGGTCCGCCGGCACCAGCGTGGTCGAGCCGCCCGCGGCCTGGATCTCGTCGTCGAGCTCCTCCAGCCCGCCCACCGTGCGGGCCACGGCGATCACGTGCGCGCCCTGCCGTCCCGCCTCGAGGGCGGCCTGGTAGCCGATGCCGCGCGATGCGCCGGTGACGAGAACGATCTTGCCCGCGAGGGTAGGGGTGGTCATGCGCTGGATCCTGAAGTGGTTGCGAGCCTTCTACCCACCCGCACATTCCCGCGAAAGCGGGAATCTCGGTTCAGGCTGCGGCAGCTTGTCGGTCTGGAGCCGGTGGAGCCTCAGCTCGCTTCCTTCATCAGCGAGATGGTCTTGGGGCCGCCCTGGCTCAGGCCGCGGAGGTCGGTCAGGCCGGTGGGATAGTCACCGGTGAACTGATGGTCGGTGAACTGCGGGTTCGCGGCGTCGCGCTTCACCCCGCCCACGGCCTCGTAGAGACCGTCGATCGAGAGGAAGGCCAGCGAGTCCGCGCCGATATACCGGCACATCGAGGCCAGGTCGGCATGCTGGTTGGCCAACAGGTGCTCGGGATCCGGCGTGTCGATGCCGTAATAGTCCGAGTGGAAGATCATCGGCGAGGCGACGCGGATATGGACCTCGCGCGCGCCGGCGTCGCGGATCATCTGCACGATCTTGACCGACGTGGTGCCCCGCACGATCGAGTCGTCGATCAGCACCACGCGCTTGCCTTCGATCTCGGCCCGGTTGGCCGAGTGCTTCAGCTTGACGCCGAAGGCGCGGATGGACTGCGTCGGCTCGATGAAGGTGCGGCCGACATAGTGGTTGCGGATGATGCCCAGTTCGAACGGGATGCCGCTCTGCTGCGCGAAGCCGATGGCTGCCGGCGTGCCGCCGTCCGGCACCGGCACGACCACGTCGGCCTCGACGGGCGCCTCCCGGGCGAGGTTGATGCCCATGCGCTTGCGGGCCGTGTAGACGGGCCTGCCGGCAACGACCGAGTCGGGCCGCGCGAAATAGACATACTCGAACAGGCAGATGCGCTCGGGGCGGGTGACCTTCGGCTTCACCGATTCGATGGTGGTGGTGCCGTCCGGCTGCAGCTCGCAGATCACCACCTCGCCATTCTCGACATCGCGCACGAACCTGGCGCCGATGATGTCGAGCGCGCAGGTCTCGGACGCAAAGATGGGGCGGCCGTCGAGGTCGCCGAGGACCAGCGGGCGGATGCCGTGGGGGTCGCGTGCCCCGATGAGCTTGGTGCGCGTCATCGCGACGAGCGCGAAGGCGCCCTCGAGATGCTGCAGCGCATCGATGAACCGGTCCGACGACGACACCTTCTTGGAGCGCGCGATCAGGTGCAGCACCACCTCGGAGTCGGAGGTCGACTGGCAGATCGCGCCCTGCGCGATCAGCTGGCGGCGCAGCGTCAGGCCGTTGGTGAAGTTGCCGTTGTGCGCAATGGCGATGCCGCCGACCTCGAGTTCGGCGAACAGCGGCTGCACGTTGCGCAGGATCGTCTCGCCCGTGGTCGAGTAGCGCACGTGGCCCATGGCCATGTGGCCGGGCAGGCGCTTGACCGTCGCCGGATCGGTGAAATGGTCGCCCACGAGCCCGAGCTGGCGCTCGGAGTGGAACTGCCGGCCATCAAAGCTGACGATGCCGGCCGCCTCCTGTCCGCGGTGCTGCAGCGCGTGCAGGCCCAGCGCGGTCAGCGTGGCCGCCTCGGGGTGACCGAGAATGCCGAACACCCCGCACTCCTCGCGGAGCGTGTCGTAGTCCCATTCGGCGATTGCTTTTGCTGGAGCGGTCACACGGGCACCTCGAGCTTGGGCCTTAAAGTCAGCGGGACCGCAGATGCGGCCCCGAACGCGGATTTACAATGCACTCACCCGAAATTCATCAGGTGTTGGTCTGCGGAGCCACATCCTGGGGCGTGGCATCCTCGGGCATGTCGGTGCTGTCGTCCGGCGGGGCCGGAGGCTCGTCGGGGAAGCTGTCCGCGTCGCCCTTGCCGCGCTGCAGGATATCGGTGACCTGCTGCTCCAGATTGTCGGGCAGCACCGAGATCAGGCTGTTCCCCAGGTTCTCGAGCACGGGCAGCGAGCGCGAATCCTTGGCCCAGGCGGGCAGGTCGTTGGCCATCAGCCACAGCCCGAAGATCACGATCACCACGGCGATGAGGACGCCGCGCGCCACGCCGAAGACGAAGCCCAGCGAGCGGTCGAGCGGCCCGATGCGGCTGTCGACGACGAAGTCGGCGATCCGCATGGTCAGCAGGTGCAGCACGATCAGCGAGACGAGGAACCCGCCCGCGACGAGCACGATCCGGCTGATCAGCTCCTCGGCGAAGAACTGGTCGAGCAGCGTCGGCTGGTAGAAGTAGAGGTAGGCCGCGACTGCCGCGGCGCCGACCCAGGTTGCCAGCGACAGGATTTCGCGCGTGAACCCGCGGGCCGTCGCGAGGATCGCCGAGATCAGCACGAGTACGCCGACGCCGACGTCGAATGCAGTCAACATGTATGAAACCCGCCGATCGGACCCGCTTCAAAATCCCGTGTAACCGCTAAAGCCGGCGATGCCAAGTCGCGAGGCTGCGCTCCGGCCCCGATCTTAACGGAAAGCGCCGAGCGTGGCAGATCGGCTACTCCGCCGCCTGCCGCTGCCCGCGAGCCGCGATCCTGCCGATCAGCTCGGCGAGTTCCGCGTACTCGCCCACGGCAATCCCCGAGGGCACGTCGCCCTTGCCGAGCCGCCCGGTGACGGCGCCGGCAAAGCCGAGCTTCTGCGCCTCGCGCAGGCGCAGGGCGGCATGGGCGACGGGCCGGACGCCGCCGGCGAGCGAGATTTCGCCGAAATAGACATTGGTCGAGGGGAGGGGGGAGCCGGTCAGCGATGAGATCAGCGCGGCCGCGACGGCAAGGTCGGCGGCCGGCTCGTTGATCTTTAGCCCGCCCGCGACGTTGAGGTAGATGTCGTTCGCCCCGATGCGCACGCCGCAGCGCGTCTCGAGCACGGCCAGCACCATCGAGAGCCGCGAGCTGTCCCATCCCACGACGGCGCGTCGCGGTGTGCCGAGCGGCGATGGCGCCACCAGCGCCTGGATTTCGCACAGCACCGGGCGCGTGCCCTCCATGCCGGCAAAGACCGCCGACCCGGCGGCATCCTTGTCCCGCTGGTCGAGGAACAGGGCCGACGGGTTGGCAACCTCGCGCAGCCCCAGCGTCGACATCTCGAACACGCCGATCTCGTCGGTGGCGCCGTAGCGGTTCTTGACGCCGCGCAGGATGCGGAACGTGTGGCTGGCGTCGCCCTCGAAATAGAGCACCGCGTCGACCATGTGCTCGACGACGCGCGGCCCGGCGATCTGCCCGTCCTTGGTCACGTGGCCGACCAGCACGACCGCCGCGCCCGACTTCTTGGCGAAGCGGGTCAGGGCCTG
>JAEYZJ010000078.1 GCA_023430705.1 Pseudomonadota bacterium
TGGCGAGTCACACTTGCGGCATGTATCGAGGGGTCGGAACTGATGCGACGTGAGACTTTGACGTGAAAATCGCACCAAGGAGGTGAAGCTCTCTGGTGACACGATGCGACGCTTTGAGGTGCGGAAAACTGTAGCGTGACCAACAGGGACGTACGGTGAGAAACCTAGAGGTTAGGCACAATCCAGCCAGCAACGGACAACGGCACGGACATGCCTATCAGTTCCATAATATATCTTATGCGAATGGAGAATGCGCAGCAATGAGTCTCGTCGAGGATCTCGCCCACCACCTGGTTGCGGCCCACCGAGCCGGACGTCACGACGTCGATGCCAGGCCCTATTCCGAGCTCGATCGTGAGACGGCCCTCGCTGTTCAGCTGCGTGTCATGCAGCTTCTCGGCGAAACCCCCGGCCTGATCAAGACCGCGGTCGCCCCCGACGGCATGGGCGTTGCTGCACCGATCTTCGCGTCGCGCTTCGGCCAGTCGCCGTCGTTCCGGCTTCCGGCGGCCAATGTCACCGGGCTCGAACTGGAAGTCGGACTGGTGCTCGACCGCGACCTGGACGTCGAAACGGCGCGCCGCGACGAACTCGAGATCATCGAGGCCATCGACTACTACTTCGTCGGCATCGAGATCTGCGGCACCCGCTTCATCGATCGCACTGTCGCCGGCTTCAATGGCGGGCTCGCCGATGGGATGTCGGCGCTCGGCTACGTCATGAACCCGGCGCATCGCGAACTCGGCGCCGAGATCGACGACTTCGAGGTCGAGCTGGAGTTTTCCGGCGCCACGATCCATTCGGCCCCCGCCAGGCACTCGTTCGGCACTGTGCTGAGCTCGTTCGTCGCCTATGCGAAGAACCAGAACCCGGCGTTCCCGCTGAAGGCCGGCACCATAGTCACCACCGGTTCGCTTTGCGGCCTCGTTCCCGTCACGGGCACCGGGCATGTGAAGGGTCGACTTGGCAATTACGTCGTCGACTTCGACATCGTCTGATCGGAGTAGCCCCAATGCAGCCGTCGCGCGACATCTCTCGCCTGCTCGAGATCATGGCCGCCCTCCGGAACCCGGACGGCGGCTGCCCGTGGGACCTCGAGCAGGACTTTGCCTCGATCAGCAACTACACGATCGAGGAGGCCTACGAGGTCGCCGACGCCATCGAGCGCAAGGACTATGCGGACCTGCGCGAGGAACTCGGCGATCTCCTGCTCCAACCCGTCTACCACGCCCAGATGGCGTCTGAGCTCGGGTTGTTCGACATGGGCGACGTCGTCTACGCCATCACCGAGAAGCTGATCCGCCGTCATCCCCACGTCTTCGGCGAGGAGGCAGCACGGAGCGCCGGCGGCGCCAAGGCCAAATGGGATGAGGTGAAGGCCGACGAGCGGGCCCGAAAGGCCGCCCGCAGGGAGGCCGCAAGCTCGATCCTCGACGACGTGCCGCAGGTGCTCCCTGCCCTTGCCCGCGCCGAGAAGCTGAGTCGCCGCGCCGCCTCGGTCCAGTTCGACTGGCCCGACTGGCGCGAAACCCTCGGCAAGGTGCGCGAGGAACTGGACGAGGTCGCCGCCGCGGCGGAAGCCGAAGACAAGGCCCAGGTCCAGGAGGAACTCGGCGATCTGCTTTTCGCGGCCGCCAACCTCGCCCGAAAGCTCGGCATCGAACCCGAGGCGGCGCTGCGCGACGCCAATGCCAAGTTCAGCCGTCGTTTCCGCTATGTCGAGAGCCGCGCCGCGGAAGACGGCGTGCCGCTGGCCGAAGCCGGCCTCGAGCGCCTTGACGGTTACTGGAACGAGATTCGGGACCGGGATCGCTCAGGCGGCGTCTGATCCCTCGATCCGGCCCGCAAAGCGTTCGGTGAAGCTGTTCTTGTGCCGTGGCTCCACGCGCACTTCGTAAACCTGCCCGTCCTCGTCCGGCTCTTCCTTGCCGATGATTTCGGTGTGACCGTAGAGCCAGCCGACATCGGCGCCGGCGGTGTGCGGCACGTGCACCCGGTAGGTGCGCCCCTGCCCGGCCAGCACCTGCTCGATCGTGCCGAGCAGCGCATCCAGGCCTTCCCCCGTCTGCGCCGACACCGGCACCGACGCAGCCACCTTGCCGGCGGGCTTAAGCGTCGCCAGCGCCGGGATGGTGCCGTCGGCATCGCGCTCCAGCAGGTCGAGCTTGTTCCACACTTCGATGACCGGCGTGTTCTCCGCCGATACGCCGAGTTCTTCGAGGACTTTCAGCACGTCCGCCGCCTGCGCGGCATGGTCCGGATTGGCCACGTCGCGCACATGCAGGATCACATGCGCCTCGAGAACTTCTTCCAGCGTCGCCCGGAACGCCGCGATGAGGTCGGTCGGCAGGTCGGAAACGAAGCCCACCGTGTCCGACAGCATCACCTCGCGACCGTGCGGCAGCGCGATCTTGCGCACCGTGGTATCGAGCGTTGCGAACAGCAGGTCCTTGGCGAACACCCCTGCCCCGGTCAAGGCATTGAAGATGCTGGATTTGCCGGCATTGGTGTAACCAACCAGAGCCACCACCTGGAATGGTACGGCGTCCCGGCGACCCTTTTGCTGGCCGCGCGTTTGCCTAACCTTTTCAATGCGTTCCTCGAGCATCTTGATGCGCTCTTGGAGTTGGCGGCGGTCACTTTCCAGCTGCGTCTCGCCAGGGCCGCCCATGAAGCCGAACCCGCCCGATCCACGCTGACGTTCAAGGTGAGTCCAGCTGCGGACCAGCCTGCTCTTCTGGTAATTGAGGTGCGCCAGCTCGACCTGCAGCACGCCCTCGCGCGTTGCGGCGCGCTCCCCGAAAATCTCGAGGATGAGCCCCGTCCGGTCCAGCACCTTGGCGCCGGTTTCCTTCTCGAGGTTGCGTTGCTGGATCGGATGCAGCGCCGCGTCGACGAGGAGGAGCTCGATGTCCTCCTGCTGGACCCGGCTGGCCAGCTCTTCCACATGCCCGCCGCCGATGAAGGTCGCAGGCTTGATCTCGCGGACCTTGGCGACCTCCGAGAAGACGATGTCGACGTTGATCGCGCCAGCCAGCCCTTCGAACTCGGCCTTCCGTGCCTCGATCGAATGGGTCGTTGCGCGGCCACGCACATCGGGCACGACCAATCCTACGCGGGTCGGTGCTTCGCGCTGATCTATGAAAGCCTGCGGGCCGCCCTTCCCGGCGGCCTCGCCATCGTGTTCGTCACCCATGGGCTATATCAGTCCTCGCCGGGATGTTCCGGATCGAACAGCTGTATCGGAGCCCCCGGCATGATCGTCGAGATCGCATGCTTGTAGACCAGTTGCGACTGCGCATCGCGGCGCAGAAGCAGGCAGAAATTGTCGAACCAGGTGATGACCCCCTGCAGTTTGACCCCGTTCACGAGGAAGATGGTGACCGGGACCTTCTGCTTGCGGACATGGTTGAGAAAGGCGTCCTGGAGATTCTGAGTCTTTTCGCTGGGCATTCCTTGGCCTCTTGTCATGTGGGGGCGAACCGGCCTGGACCGGGTCAGCCCGTCTGGTGGGGCAGCAGTCGCCACCGCCACTGCCTCGCGCGCCGTCGATTTCCCATCGCGGGGAAACTATGGCACAGAAGATATCGAGTGCCTACCCGCCGGAGCAAGTCCGGCTAGAGGCCGAGGGATTTTATCTTTCGGTGCAGGGCACTGCGCTCCATTCCGACAAACTCGGCCGTCTTCGAGATGTTCCCGCCGAACCGCTCGATCTGCGCCATCAGGTACTGCCGCTCGAACACTTCGCGGGCATCCCGCAACGGCAGGCTCATCAAGTGGGCGGACGAGTCGCTGTCACCCACGGTCGGCAGCACTTCGCCGATGTCGGGCGGCAGCAGCGCCGCGGTGATGACGCCGTCCGAGGGCGCCTGGTCCTTCACCAGGATCAGCAGCCGCTCGATCGAGTTGCGCAGCTGTCGCGCGTTGCCCGGCCAGTCCTGCGCCTGCAGCACGGCCACAGCGTCGTCCCCGATCGACATGCTCCTGAGGTTGTGCAGGCGGCAAACCTGTTCGATGAACGTGTTGACCAGCGGCGGAATGTCCTCGCGCCGCTCCTTGAGGGGTGTCAGGTGCAGGGGCACGATCGAGAGCCGGTGGAACAGGTCGGACCTGAACTGCCCCTGCTCGATCAGCGCCGCGACGTTCTGCGAACTGGAGGAGATGATCCGCACGTCGATCGGCACCGCCACCACGCCGCCCACGCGGTTGAACTTGCTCTCGACGAGCGTCCGCAGCAGGGCCTGCTGCGCCGGCTGCGGCAGGGTCGCCACTTCCGAGAGGTACAACGTGCCACCATGCGCCCGCTCGAGGGCGCCGACTTCGGTCCGCAGGATGCCCGACTTCTCGCGCGTCTCGCGGCCGAACAGCACCACGCCGACCTCGTCGGGTGAGTAGAGCGAGCAGTTGATCTCGACGAAGGGCGCTTCCGCCCGCGCGCTCTTCTGGTGGATCAGGCGAGCCGCGAGCCCCTTCCCCGTGCCGGACGACCCGGAGATGAAGATGCGCGAGTTGGTCGGGGCGGATTTCTCGATCACTGCCTTCACGGCCTGCATCGCCGGCGAGTTGCCGACGATCTCGACCGTCTTGCTCGAGCGCTCGCGCAGGTCGGCGACCTCGTTCTTCAGGCGGGCCGCTTCCATGGCCCGCTGGGTGATCAGCAGCAGCCGATCGACCTTGAACGGCTTCTCTATGTAGTCGTAGGCGCCGCGCCGGATGGCGCTCACCGCAGTCTCGACATTGCCGTGCCCGGAGATCATCACCACCGGCATGTCGGGATGCTGGCTCTGGAACTCGTCCAGCAGCTGCAGGCCGTCGAGACGGCTGCCCTGCATCCAGATATCGAGGAAGACGAGGCTCGGCCGCCGCCGGGCGATCTCGTTGAGCCCGGAATCGGCGTCGTGCGCCTGCCGGGTCTGGTATCCCTCGTCCTCAAGAATACCCGCGATCAGGTCGCGGATATCGTCCTCGTCATCGATGATCAGAATGTCGAGGGCCATCAGGTATTGTCGACCGCTTGCAATTGCGGCTCCTCTTGCTGTCCGCCGTCAGGTTTTGCCCCGCCCGCTGCGTCACTATCCGTATCGGCGGCAGCCTGCTGCTCCGCCACCGTCGCCGGAGCCTTCGGCTCCTCCTCTTCCGCCTCCCCTGGCCGCTTGAGCGGCAGGGTGAAGGAAAAGCACGCACCGACGCGCCCGCTCTCGTCCGGCTCGGCATCGATCAGGTCGACCTTGCCGCCGTGCTGTTCGATGATCTTGGCGACGATAGCGAGGCCAAGACCGGTGCCCTTCTCCCGCGTCGTTACATATGGTTCGAGCAGCCGGTTGCGGTTTTCCTTTGGCCAGCCCTTGCCGTTATCGGAAATCGAAAGCCGGACCATATCGCCTTCAGGGACCGCCTCGACAGTGATCATCGGGCTCCGGATCGCCTCCATTCCGGCTCCCTCGATCGCCTCCACGGCATTCTTGATCAGGTTCGTGAGGACCTGGCTGATCAGGCGGTTGTCGAACCACACGATGATCGGCTCATCGGGAAGCTCGACGTTGATCTGCAGTTCCGGCAGCCGCACGCTCTCGAGGAACACGGCCTGCCGGATCGATTCCGTCAGGTTGCCCTTCTCGAGACGCGCCTCGGGCATGCGGGCAAAGGACGAGAACTCGTCCACCATCCGACCGATGTCGCCCACCTGCCGGATGATCGTGTTCACGCACTTGTCGAACACTTCGAAATCGTCGGCGAGCTTGTTCGCATAGCGACGGCGCAAGCGTTCGGCGCTCAGCTGGATGGGCGTCAGCGGGTTCTTGATCTCATGGGCGATGCGCCGCGCGACGTCTGCCCAGGCACCGGTCCGCTGTGCCGAGAGCAGGTCGGTGATGTCATCGAGCGTGACCACATAGCCCTTGCTCTCGGTCATCACGCCCTCGCGGGTCACCTGCACCTGGTACGTGCGATAGTCGGGACCGGACCCGATCTCGACCTGGTCGCGTATGGCGCCGCGCCGGGCAGACTTCGCGCGTTCGATCACAGGCGCAAGCGCCGGGATCACTTCGTCGATGCGCTTGCCGACCAACGAAATCTCGTCGGCGCCGACCATCTCGGCAGCCCGCAGGTTCACGAGTGTTATCGCCCCGAAGGGATCCAGTCCCACGATGCCCGCCGACACGCCTTCCACCACCGCCTCGGTAAACTGCCGGCGCTTCTCGTTGGTTTCATTGGCCTGCACGAGCGCGACGCGCTGCGTCTTCAGCTGTTGGGTCATCGTGTTGAAGCGGTTGATGAGGTCGCGCAGGTCGCCCCTGCCCTCCTGCACCGGAACCCGCACGTCGAGATCACCCTCGGAGACGCGGTTCGACGCGATCATGAGGTTCCGGATCGGGTCGACGAAGCGGTTTGCGAGCGCGATGCCGATCCACACCGCCGCCAGCAGCAGCACCAGCGCGAGACCGATATACATCAGCGTGAAGGTGATCTGAAACACGAGCCGGTTGCTCTCGTAGTTCCGGTACTCGGTGATGTTCTGGTCCGTGAGGCGCGTGAACTCCAGGACCTCGGGATCGACCGGCCGCGCCACGAAAAGGTAGGTGTCGTCGTAGCCGCGCAGCTTGACCACCGAACCGACCAGGTTGGTGCGTCCGGGGGCAATCTCGGTCGGTCGGCCTTCCACCACGCCCTGCGTCAGGCCGGGCGGCACGCGCGGCGCCGTGCCCGGTGCATTGATCTGCGCCTTCATCAACGTGTCGCCGTCGGCGGAGATCAGCGAGGTGAACGGCAGCGAGCGCGTTACTGCCAGCGCCGTCAGGATGCGCTGGAACTTCACTCGGTCCGTTTCGAAGGTGCCACGCGCCTGCTCGAGCTCGTTGGCAACCCAGATGATGTCGTCGCGCAGCACCTGGGAGTGCTCGAGCATGTAGGAACGCGCCACCAGCCGCGAGCTCTCGACCATGGTCCGCGTGCGCTCCGAGAACCACTGGTCGAGCCCCTGGTTCAGGGAGATCATTGCCACCACCGCCACCAGCAGGGCCGGCACGGCGGCCACCGCGGCGAACATCGTGACCATGCGGACCTGGAGGCCCGAGCCTGGCTGCCTGCGCAACCGCGACTGGATCAGCAGCGTCGCCTCGGTCAGCACCAGCGCGACCACTGCCAGGACCAGCAGGCCGTTGACGATCCAGATGATCGTCCAGACCTCCGGCGTCGGCTCGATATCGGTCGCCCCGGTCAGGACGAGGAACGAGCCCGACGAGACGAAGACCGACAGCAGGACGATGATCAGGCCGATCGTGCGGATCGTGCGGCGCCCAAGGTCGCGGAACGACAGCGGTCGCGCCCGCGTTTCGGCGGCTGCCTGGGTGGGCTCGGCAATTACGTCGCTGGTCAGCGCTGCGTCGTGCATCCAGTAGCCGCTAATCGGGACTCATCGCCGGGCGCCTCGCCCTTCTCAGAGCCTCCAGTTCAATTGGTGCAATAATGTGACACCAGGGGAAGATGGCGTCGACACCCTCCCTAGGCTGATTGATGCAAATTGGCAACAGGCGTGGTGTCGCCCCGGCGTGATGTGATCGTTCAGCCCTGGCGGCGCGACTGCTTGACGATCTCGATCGAGTGCGCCCGGATCTTCTTGCGCAGCGTGTTGCGGTTGAGCCCGAGCAGGTCCGCAGCCCTGATCTGGTTGCCGCCGCACGCGTTCAGCGCCATGGCGATCAGCGGCGCCTCCACCTTGTCGATCACGCGCTGGTAGAGCCCCGCCGGCGGCAGGTTGGGCTCGTACTCCCGCAGCACCTGCGCCACATGCGTCTCGACGGCCGTCGAAACGTCCACGGGCCCCGAACTGACGGGCACCGGCTGTCGATCGGCGAGGTTGAGTTCGCTCTGGACGATCTCGAGGGATATGTTCTCGTCGGCATAAAGTGCCGACAGCCGCCGCACCAGGTTCTCGAGTTCGCGGATGTTGCCCGGCCACGAGTAGTTCTGCATCAGCCGGATGGCATCCTGCGAGATCGTCTTGACCGGCTCGCCCTCGCGCTGGGCCGCGCGGAGGAAGTGCTGGACGAGGTCGCTGATGTCATCGATGCGCTCCCGCAGGGGCGGCAGCCGGATCGGCACGACGTTGAGGCGGTAGTAGAGGTCCTCGCGGAACAGACCCTGCCGGATCATCTGGCCGAGGTCGCGGTGCGTTGCCGCCACGATCCGCACGTTCGACTTGATCGGCGTACGTCCGCCGACCATCGTGTACTCGCCCTCCTGCAGCACGCGCAGCAGGCGCGTCTGGGCATCCATCGGCATGTCGCCGATCTCGTCGAGAAATAGCGTTCCGCCCTCGGCCTGCTCGAACCGGCCGGAGGAACGCGCCGTGGCGCCGGTGAACGCGCCCTTCTCGTGGCCGAACAGTTCCGCCTCGATGAGGTCGCGCGGGATGGCGGCCATGTTGATGGCGACGAAGGGGCCGTTGCGGCGCTTGCCGAAATTGTGCAGCGCCCTCGCCACCAGCTCCTTGCCGGTGCCGCTCTCGCCCGTGATCATCACGGTCAGGTCGGTCTGCATCAGCCGTGCCAGCGCCCGGTAGATGTCCTGCATGGCCGGCGAACGGCCGACCAGCGGCATCGTCTCGCCCGGCTCGTCCGCCTTCTTCTCGCTTGCCCCGGACTTCTTGGCGTCCGC
>JAEYZJ010000283.1 GCA_023430705.1 Pseudomonadota bacterium
GACGCGGGTGAGGATGAACATTCCCACCAGCGAGCCGATGGCGAACAGGCTGACGCTCCACTGCCCGCGCGGCAGCACCACGAACGCCGCCAGCAGCGGCCCGATGGCCGCCCCGGCATTGCCGCCCACCTGGAACAGCGATTGCGCCAGCCCGTGCCGGCCGCCCGAGGCGAGCCGCGCGACCCGGCTCGACTCCGGGTGGAAGATTGCCGAGCCGAGCCCCACGAAGGCCGAGCCGAGCAGCAGCAGCCAGTAGGTCTGGGCAAAACCGAGGATGATGAGCCCGATCATGCTCGAGGCCATCCCCACGGGGAGCGAGTAGGGCAGGGGCCGCTTGTCGGTATACATGCCGATCGCCGGCTGCAGCAGCGACGCCACGCACTGGAAGGTGAGTGTCAGCAGTCCGATCTGCACATAGTCGAGCCCGTAATTCTCCTTGAGGATCGGATAGATCGCCGACAGCAGCGACTGCATCACGTCGTTGATCAGGTGGCAGGCGCTCACCGCCACGATGATGGAGAGCGTGGTCTTGCTGGCGGCGGCCTGTGCCGGTGCCGTGGCGACGGTCATGTGACGGGATCCGATATGGCGGCCGGCGGGCACCGGCCCAAGGTGCCGAGCACTAACATGTCACTCCGGCTGCTGTCGCTACCACCAAAGCCCAAATCGGTTCCGCCCCGCAGATTTGATGATCGCGCAGGTGGGGCGGACCCTGGCCGGCAAGCCGCCTTCGCGGCCACGCGACGGCCCGCCGCATTTTCCGCTTGCCATCCAGTATCACTGTGCTACATAACTACAACACTACCAAGGCATCCCGAATGAGTCAGTTCAGCGACAGCCAGCCGATCTTTGTGCAGATCGGCGAAAGGATAGCCCAGATGATCCTCAGCCAGAGCGCCAGGGAGGGCGAAGCCCTGCCTTCCGTCCGCCAGATCGCCGCCGAGCTTTCGGTCAACCCGCTCACCGTCACCCGCGCGTACCAGTCGCTGGTCGATATCGGTGCGGTCGAGTCCCGCCGGGGCATGGGCATGTATGTCGCCGCCGGCGGCCGCGAGCGCCTGCTCGCCCACGCTCGCGAGCAGTTTCTCACCGAGGAGTGGCCCCGCGTCCTGGTGCGCATCGCCGCCCTCGGGCTCGATCCCGAACACCTGTTGAAGCAAGGCGGTAAAGATGAATGATCTGGCTGAAACCACATCTGCTCCGATCGTCTCGGCGCGCGGGCTCCGCAAGCGCTTCGGCAGCACCGAAATCCTCCACGGGCTCGATTTCGACATCCCCGCCGGCCGCATCTATGGGCTCGTCGGTCACAATGGGGCCGGCAAGACCACCACGCTGAACGCCCTGCTGGGGCTCACCTCATACGAGGGGACAGTGCGCGTGCTTGGCGAGGACCCCTATCAGAAGCGCGCCCGGCTGATGGAGAATGTCGCGTTCATTTCCGACGTGGCGAGCCTGCCGCGCTTCCTGCGGGTGCGCGAGCTGTTCGCGCTGCTGACCAACATCCATCCGAACTTCGATCAGGCGAAGGCCCGCGGCTTCCTCGAAGGCACCGACGTCAAGATGGAAGCGCGGATCAGGAACCTCAGCAAGGGCATGATCGCCCAGCTCCACCTCGCCGTGGTGATGGCCATCAACGCCCGCCTGCTGGTGCTCGACGAACCCACGCTCGGGCTCGACATCACCTATCGCAAGCGCTTCTACCGGCGCCTGCTCGAGGACTACATGACCGAGGAGCGTACGCTCCTCATCACCACCCACCAGGTGGACGAGATCGAGTTCATGCTGTCCGACATCATGTTCATCCGCGAGGGCGAACTGATCCTCCACATGCAGATGGAAACCGTCTCGAGCAAGTTCTCCCAGGTACTGGTGCGGCCCGAAGAACTCGCCGCGGCCACTGCGCTCGGCCCGATCTATTCCGAGACGCGTTTCGGCCAGACCGTCATGGTCTTCGATGGCGTCGACCGCGACCGGCTCGCCGCCTTCGGCGAGGTCTCCACCCCTACGCTTTCCGATCTCTTCGTCGCCCTCATGCAGCGCGGTCCGGCCAAATGAAGTCTCTGGTTGCCCTCATCAAGCGCGAGTTCATCGAGCACAAGGGAGCGTTCTTTTACGCTCCGCTCGCCATTCTCGTCGTGCTCGCGGTGGTCATGCTGTCCGGCATCACCTTCGGCCGCGTCAGCACCGCGCAGAAGGTGGGCATCATCACCGGCGCGAAAGGGTTCGAGTTCGGCTTCCTCGCCCTCAGCGGGCTGTGGTTCGTCTACCTGCTCTTTGCCCTCTTCTTCTACTTCGCCGATGCCTTCAGCGCCGACAGCCGCAACAACTCCATGCTGTTCTGGAAGTCGATGCCGGTGTCCGACTTCAAGATGCTGGCCTCAAAGATGACGGCGGGCCTCACCCTGTTCCCGGCCATCATCTTCGCGGCGGCGTTGATCAGCGGGCTGATCGTCTTCGTCGGCACGCTGATCATGGTCTTCACCGTGCCCGGGTTCCAGCTTTCCAATCCGCTGACCTATCTTGCCAGCGGCGCCAGCATTGCCGGGCTCGCCCTCGGCTATCTCGTGCTCGCCATGCTCTGGTACGCACCCTTCTTCGCCTGGGTAGGGCTGCTCTCGACCCTCTTCCGGCGCTGGGCCATCCCGCTGGCCTTCCTCATCCCGGGACTGATCGGCCTCGCCGAGAACCTGCTGCTGCGCGATGCGGGCCCCGACGGCGGCTATTTCCTGAGCTATCTGCGGCGGCGCTCCGATTTCTCGATAGACGAGGAAGACCTGCGCGTGGCGCTCTTCTCCAATACCCAGTTCGATGCCGCCACGGTGCTCGGCCGTTTCGTTGCCTCGATCGATTGGAGCCAGATGGTCGGCGGGCTCATCGTCGCCGCGCTGTTCGTCTATCTCGCGAGCGAAGTGCGCCGGCGCGCGGTCGCCGCCTAGTTGGTTCGCGCCGTCTCCTTCCTGTCCGCGGAGGGAGGCGGCGCCAGTCGCGCCCGTATCCAATTGCGTGCGGCTGTGATCCATTCCTGCATTTATGTATCGACTGCCAACCGTGTGCCCGTCATGGTCGTTCCGGTGTCGCAGGCCTATATTCCGGCCAACCACAGTCTGCATGCTTCAGGAACCCGCGCCATGATCACCGTTGAATCCCAGGCCGCCGTGCGCTCTGCGCCGGTGCTGCCGCTCACCACCCGGCTCGGCGCCGTTCGCATCGGCGTCAGCAGCCGCGACCACGCGTTGGGCATCTGGCGCGACGTGGTCGGTCTCGAACTCATCTCCGAGGATGCCGAGGCGCTGCACCTGGGCATCGACGGCAGGGAACTGATCACCCTCGAACTCGGGGCCACGTCCCCCTTTCCGGATCGCTCGCTCGGGCTCTACCACGTCGCCATCCACGTCCCCACCCGCAAGGCCCTCGCCGAGATGGCGGTTCGGGCGCTCATGCGGCGTGTCCGCATATCGCCGACGGACCACCTCGTGTCCGAGGCCATCTACCTGTGGGATTTCGACAATAACGGCATCGAGATCACCTTCGAGACTCCCTGGCGGGGTCGCATCGGCGATGGCGAAGACGGCTACTATGTCCGCACGGTCGATGGCTCGCCCCACTCGGGCCGCGAGGCCATCGATGTCGACGACCTGCTGGGCGAACTGGACGACCTCAATGCCGTCCCCTCGACGGTGCAGCCCGGCACGCGTGTCGGGCACATCCACCTCCACGTCAACGACCTGGAGCGCGCCATGCGCTTCTATCGCGACGGTCTCGGCTTCGGCGGCCTCTTCATCATGCGCCGCTTCGGCATGGGCGACCTCGGCCTTGACTATCCGCCGCACGCCATCGCCTTCAACATCTGGTCCGGGCCGAACGCCACCCAGGCGCCGGCAGGGTCGGCCGGCCTGCGTTACTTCCAGGTCGTTGTCCCGGACCAATCCGCCCTAGATGCCGTGCGGGGGCGCCTCACCAGCATCGGCGCCGCCTTCACCACCACCAACGAAGGCCTCGATGTCCGCGACCCGGCCGACAACCTCGTGAAGGTCGTGGTGGCGTAGTCCTGCTGCCGGGCACGGAATTGCCCTGCCGTTTCGATCGGGTTCGGAGACGTTCCCGCTTTCGCGGGAATGTCTCCGTGTTGATCGCACCCTAGTCGACCAGCTCCAGAAAGCGCGTGACCTCGTCTTCGGTCGTCGCCCAGCTCGTCACCAGGCGCACCAGATCCTCGTCCGCCGCCGGCCGACCCCCAGTCATCGACTCGAGCGGCCACTCGTAGAGCGTGCCGCCGGCGTCGCGCACCCGCGCGATCGCCGCCTTGGTCAGCACGGCGAACACTTCGTTTGCCTCGCTCTCCCAGCCGAGCCGGGCCGCTCCCCTGCCGCGCAGCCCGGCGCGCAGCTGTTCGGCCCGCGCATTCGCAGCCCCGGCCCAGCGGATCCAGTTGCCGTCGGTCAGATAGGCCTCGAACTGCGCCGCGACGAACCGCGACTTCGAGAAAACATGCCCGGCCCGCTGCCGGCGCGCCCCGAGGTCCCTGAGCTTGCCCGGCGAGAACACCACGATCGCCTCCGCCGCCCAGCAGCCGTTCTTGGTGCCACCGAAACTCATGAAGTCGACGCCGGCCTTCCAGGTGAGTTCCGCCGGCCGGGCTCCCGTGGCC
>JAEYZJ010000108.1 GCA_023430705.1 Pseudomonadota bacterium
ACCTCGGTGATCGTCGCGGATGGCGACGGTGTCTGGACCGAGTATCCGGGCGGCTATTCCGACATGGTCACCCAGCGCGGCTACGGCGTCACCAAGCCCGAGGCGGCGACGCGGACGAAGGCGGAACGGAACGCTGCGCCGTCCCCGCAGCCTCCGGCCCAGAAGCAGAAGCTCAGCTTCAAGCACAAGCACGCCCTCGAGACCCTGCCCGGGGAGATCACCCGCCTCGAGGCCGAGATCGGCCGGCTCAACGCCGTGCTGGCCGACGGCAACCTCTATGCCCGCGACCCCGGCAGGTTTGCAGAGACGAGCAAGGCCCTCGAGCAGGCCCAGGCCGCGCTGGGCAAGGCCGAGGACCAGTGGCTCGAACTCGAGGCGCTGCGCGAAGAGATCGAAGGCTGATCCCTCGTCCGCAGCGGGGCGCGGCCGGACCCGTCCGCTAGAACCACAGCTCCGGCTCGTGCAGGATCTGCAGCTCCTCGGGCGGCGCGCCCTGGATGCGGCGGAGCAGCAGTTCGCCCATCTGCTGCCCGGCGAGCGCGGTATCCTCGAAGATGGCGTCGACCTTGGGACGGATCAGGCTGAAGATGCCCGACGTCTGCTTGGCGACGACCTGGACGTCCGTCCCGATCCGGCGCCCGGCATCGGTGAGGCCCGCCATCACCGCCAGCGCCGCCGCGTCGCCCGTGCACACGAAGCCGTCCGGCGCATCCGGCTCGGCCACCCGCCTCAGCACCGCGACCCGGATCTCCTCGGCCGAGCTGTCAAGGCTCGCGCCCGCGAGGATTTCCCATTCCAGTCCCGCCTCGGTGACCGCCTGCATGAAGCCGTCCCTGAGGTGGTGCCCGAAGCTGTAGCGCGGCGGCGGCAGGATGATCGTCACCTTGCGGCAGCCCTTGGCCTTGAGCCGCATCACCGCATGCAGCGCGAAGGCGCAGTTGTCGTAGTCGACATAGGGGTGCGGCGAGGGAAACGCCGTCCGCCCGTGCGAGACGAAGGGGAAATTCTCTTCCATCAGCAGCTTCACCCGGTCGTCGTCGGGCTCGGTGCGCGAGAAGATCACCCCGTCCGCCGCCCGGTTGCGCAGCACATAGAGGATGGGGTCGACGGGCCGCGCGCTGCGGGCGCTGGGCGTGATCACGAGGTGGTAGCTGGTGCCGGCGAGCGCCGCGGTGAGCCCGGCCACCATCGACTGGCCGAAGCCGAGGATTTCATCGTGCGGGTCCAGCATCAGGGCGATGACGTTAGTGCGCCCGGTCTTCAGCCGCAGCGCGGTCCGGTCGGGCACATAGCCGATCTCGGCCGCGATCTTCTGCACCCGCACCCGCGTCTCGTCGCTGAGTTCGGGCGCGTTGTTGAGGGCGCGCGAGATTGTGGTGATCGCCAGCCCGGTCATTTCGGCGATGGTCCGCAAGGTCGGCTTGCCGCTCGGCTTGCGGCCGGGGCCGGGCTTGCGGACAGGTGTCTTGGTGCGCTTCCTGTCGCGCGTTTCGCTCTCGGCCAACGGTGTTCCTCCCTGGCTTTGGGACCTTCTCCGAGGTCCTTTTGCCCCAGGTCTCGTGCCAATGGGGGTCGCCCGGGGGTAAGCTCACAGATTATGCAATCGATTTCAAGGCGGGACGACCGTCCCGTTTCGCACCGCTAGACGGTGTGCCGCCGAGATACCAGAGCCATGCCCCACGGCATTTTGCCTCATGCGCCGCAGGGGGCAGGATATTCCCCGCCCGGCCCGCAAGTTTGGAACGCCGGGCTCTGGCGCGCGGCGCCTGCGTTCCCTATCTTGTGCCCCATCGCTCGCGAGACGGCGCGGCGCGGGATCGACCCCGCGCGGCCGCTGCCATAGAAGAGTCGAGTGGCGGACTCACCACCGCCACGAAAAAGCTGCGGGGAAAGGGTCAGACTCTTCCCCGTGAGAATCACCCAGGCCCCGCGGCCGCCGGAAAGGAGACGAAAATGCACATCGCAATTCGCACCACTCTCCAAACCGGGACCAAAGGCAAATGGGTACGCCGCTGCTGCGTAGGGTGTCGCCGAACCAAACGAATGTGACCTCTGTCACCTGTTCGTCTCACAGTTCAGCTAACACCCCGGCCGTCCCTGCGACGGGCCGAATGGAGACTCTTCCATGCAGCATGCCCATTTCGACAAGCCCCACAGCCTCAAGCCCATCGCCCTCGATATCGACGGTGAGCCCAAGGGCGTCCTCGTCGCGCACGCCGACGGCTATCGTTTCCTCGCCGTCAAGCTCGACGCCTTCGAGGTCGATGGCCAGGTCTTCGAGACCGTCGAGGCGGCCGAGGCGGCCATCCGCGACGTCATCCAGCCGCACGCCTGAGCCGCGGGGCAGCCGCCCCGCGCTTCGTCACGGCCCGACGCGCTGCCGCCACTTCTGCGCATAGTCGCGGGCCGCCGCATCCCCCTCCACCAGCACCGTGTCGTCCGCCTTGCGCGAAGGCTCGAGCCGCGCCAGCAGCGCCGCACCGATCGAGGTGCCGGTGGCGCTGCGCCGGATCGGTTCGACCGGCCGTCCCGTGGCCGCCGCCAGCATCCGGATGTAGAGCGCGTTGCTCGCGAAGGGGCCTTCCACCACCGTGTGGTTCTCCGCCCCGGCGAGGTCGAGGCAGGCGGCCGTCATCATGGCGAGGTAGAACGAGGTGACGACGAAAACCGCGTCGTCGTCCAGCTGCTCGCGCGGCACCGTCCACTGCGCCTGCCGGCCGGGGAACGGGCCCGAGCCCTGCACCACGGCCGGGGTCAGCATGATCGCCTCGCCGAGCACCCGCTCGATGCTCGCGGGCCCGGGCTGGCGCGGCGTCGCCAGCATCTCGAACTCGCGTCCACCCATGAAGCGGGCCGACGGCACCGGCCGTCCGAAGGCGTCGATGTTGGCGAGGCAGTCGCGCGCCGGATCGAGATTGTCGATGTCCCCGCCCGGCGCCGCCACCACGACCCAGGTACCGGTCGAGACCAGCCCGAACGGCGGTTGCCGCCCGAGCAGGTGCGGCAGCAGGGACGCGTTGGAATCGTGGATGCCCGAATAGACCGGCAGCGGCCGTCTGAGGCCCAGCGCCGCGGTGACCGCCGGCAGCGTCACGCCGAGCACGTCCGACGCGGGCCGCACCGGCGGCATCCTGTCGAGCCAGCCCTCCTTCATCACCAGCGAGGAATAGAGGTCGGTGGTGAAGTCCCACAGGTCCGTATGGCAGCCCCACGAGGTGATCTCGGCGGCCGCGACCCCGGTGAGGCGGAACGACCAGTATTGGGGGTAGGGGAGAATCCAGCGCGTGCGTGCGAACGCCTCGGGAAAGCTGCGCGCCTGCCAGAAGATCTGTGCCCCGAGGTTCAGCCCGCCCGGCAGGCGCGGCGTGAAGCTTTCCGTGAAATCCGGTCGCGCCTGCTCGTAGGCGGCAGCGAGCCGGTCGGGCCCCGGGAACTCGTAGTCGAGCACGGGCAGCGCCAGTTCGCCCCCGGCGGTGACGAGCGCCGCCGACGCCCCGTGCGTGGTGACGCTGATCGCATCGAGCGGCGCCTCGCGGTTCAGCTCCGCCAGCGCCTCGAGCACGAAGGCCCAGAGCGCCTCGACGTCGTAGTGCGGATACTCGCCTCCGGCCAGCACCGTGTTGGGGCGCTTGCGCACGGCCAGTTCGGTGCGCGTATCGAGTTCGACCACCGCCACCTTGGCGTTCGACTTGCCGATATCGATGACGCCGATGCGGTTGGGGGTCACCGGCGCACCATGCGGGTGACGATCGGCAGCGCGATCACGAGGATGAGCAGCAGGCCGATGAAGATCGACATCACGATGCCCGGCACGTTCAGCAGCCCCATGCCGAAGGTCACGAGCCCCATGATGAAGGCCGCGATGACGACACCCGTGATGGTCCCGGCGCCGCCCAGGATGGAGACGCCGCCGAGGACGACCATGGTCACCACCTCGAGCTCCCACCCCATGGCGATCGAGGGCCGGGTCGAGCCGAGCCGGCTCGTGAGCAGCACCGAGGCGATGCCGCTCATCAGCCCGGTGAGGCAGAACAGCACGAACTTGATGCGCTCGACGCGCACGCCCGAGAACTGCGCGGCCGTCGCGTTGTTGCCGATCACGTAGATGCGGCGGCCAAAACTCGTCCGCTGCAGCAGCACGTAGAAGACCGCCGCCATGACGAGCAGGAGCGCGAACTCGAAGCTCACCACCCAGAAGACGTAGCCCTGCCCGAAGAAGGCGAAGCTTTGCGGGTAGCCCTTGAAGGCCTGGTCGCCCAGCACGATGAAGCTGATCCCGCGGAAGAGGCTCATCGTGCCGATGGTGACGACGATCGAGGGCAGGCCGAGCCGCGTGACCAGCAGCCCGTTGAACGCCCCGCAGGCGAGCCCCGTGCCGATGCCGATGGCAACCAGCACCGGCGTGTCCGCCCCGTACTGGAGCGCGAGGCCCATCATGGTCGAGGCCAGTGCGATGATCGCGGCGACCGAGAGGTCGATCTCGCCCGAGATGATCAGCAGCGCCATGACGAGCGCGATGAGGGCCTTCTCGGTGAAGTTGAAGGTCGCATCCGACAGCGACCAGGGGCTGAGGAAATAAGGCGAGGCCAGCGCGTTGGCGATGAAGATCGCCACCGCCACGACGAGCAGCAGGCTCTGCCAGCTGAACAGCGCGGCGCGCAGCGGGCTGTCGAGCCGGTCGGGGATATGGCGGGCCGGGGTCTGCTCGTTCATGGCCGCGCCCCTTCGGCCCGCTTGAGGATGATCCGCCCGCCCTTCCTGTCGCCGCGCGCATTGAGCATCACGGCGAGGATGATGGCGGCGCCGGAGATCGCCATCTGCCAGAACGGCGACACCCCGATCACCGGCAGGGCCGAGTTGATGACCCCGAGGAACAGCGCCCCGAGCCCCGCCGAGCCGACGGTGCCCACGCCCCCCGCGATCGACACCCCGCCGATCACGCAGGCCGCGATCACCTGCAGCTCGTACCCGGCCGCCGTCTCCGACGAGGCGATGACGTAGCGGCTGACCCAGAGGTACCCGCACAGGCCCGCCGTCATGCCCGAGATGCAGAAGGCGATGAACCGGGTGCGGCCCACGTCGATCCCGGCATAGACCGACGCGGTCGGGTTGACGCCGATGGCATAGATCGACCGGCCGACCGGGGTGCGCGTCATCAGCACGTAGAACGCTGCCGCGATGACGATCGCCGTCCAGCTGAGGAGCGGCAGCCCGAGCAGCTGGAGGCGCGTGCCGGCGATGAACTCCGGCGTCATCTCGTCGGCATTCACCCAGGTGCCGCCGGCAATGAGGAAGGTCAGCCCCCTGTAGATCGTCAGCGTGCCCAGCGTCACGACGATCGCGGGGATGTCGAGCTTCCAGACGAGAAAGCCGTTGATGGCGCCGAAGGCGAGCCCGATGAGCGGCGCCGCGAGGATCAGCAGCGGCACCGGCAGGCCAGGCATCGCCTGGTTGGCGAGCGCCACCACCATGCCCGAGAGCGCCACGTTCGAGGCGATCGAAAGGTCGATCGAGCGGGTGAGGATCACCACCATCTGCCCGAGCGCGAGGATGATCAGGATCGCGGTATTGTTGAACACGTCGGCGAGGTTGCCCGGCGTCGCAAAGCCCGGGGCCCGCCCGATGGCGATGGCCGCGACCATGGCCGCGATGCCGATGGCGAGCCAGAGCTCGCGGGTGCGGAGCAGGCGGTTCATGCCGCCACCTCGCCGGCGCCGATGGCGCGCCTGACGAGGTCGTCGGCGGTCAGCCCGTCATTGTCGAGGATGGCCTCGATGCGACCCGAGCGCATCACGACGATCCGGTCCGACATGCCCATCACCTCGGGCAGCTCCGACGACACCATGATCACCGCCAGCCCCTCGGCGACGAGTTCGGCCATGAAGGCATGCACCGCCGCCTTGCTGCCGATGTCGATGCCCTTGGTCGGCTCGTCGAGGATGATCACCCTGGGCTGGGTCGCCAGCCACTTGGCGATCACCACCTTCTGCTGGTTGCCACCCGAAAGCGTCCCGGCGGCCTGGCTGAGCGAGGCCGTGCGCAGGTCGAGCCGCTCGGTATATCGCCGCGTCAGCGCGAACTCCTCCGCGAGGCGCAGGAAGCCGTGCCGCGACGTCCTTTGCAGCGAGGGCAGGGTGACGTTCTGGAAGATGGGCAGGTCCACCACCACGCCCTGCTTGCCGCGCTCCTCGGGCACATAGACGATGCCCGCTGCGATGGCGTCGGCCGGCGAACGGGGTGCGAACGGCTGGCCGCCGAGGCTCATCGTCCCTCCTGAGGGGCGGGTGAGCCCGAAGATCGCCTGCATCACCTCCGAGCGCCCCGCGCCCACGAGGCCGTAAAAGCCCAGGATTTCGCCGCGCCGGAGCTCGAAGCCGATATCGGCGAACTCGGTGGGATGGCTGAGGCCGTCGAGGCTAAGTACCGGCGCGCCGATCGCCGGCGTCCGCTCGGGAAAGATGTGGTCGACACTGCGCCCGACCATCATCCGGATGATCTCGTCCTGCGGGGTTTCGCGGATCAGCCCCTTGCCCACCATCTCCCCGTCGCGGAACACGGTGTAGCGGTCGGCGATGCGGTAGATTTCCTCGAACTTGTGGCTGATGAACAGCACCGCCTTGCCGTCCTGCCTGAGCAGTTCGACGAGCACGTACAGGTCCTCGATCTCCTTGTGGCTCAGCGAGGCCGTGGGCTCGTCCATGATCACCACTTCGGCGTCGATCGACATAGCCCGCGCCACCGCGACGAGGTGCTTGTTGGCAATCGAGAGGTCGCGCAGCCGCGCCTCGGCCCCGATGTGCCCGGCCCCCATGTCGTCGAGCACCCGCCGGGCGTTGCGCCGCATCGCCCGCCAGTCGATCGTTCCGAGCCGGGTCCGCGGCGCATGGCCCAGGTAGATGTTCTCGGCGACGCTCAGGTCGTCGAACAGCACTGTTTCCTGGTGGATGGCGGTGATGCCGAGCTCGAACGCCTTGTGGGCGGAGCCGAGGTGCACCGGCTTGCCGTCGATGGCGATCTCGCCGGCATCGGGCTGGTAGATGCCGGTCAGCACCTTCACCAGCGTCGATTTCCCCGCTCCGTTCTCCCCGATCAGCGCCGTGACCTGCCCCGGATAGAGCTCGAGGCTCACCTCGTGCAGGGCCCGCACCCCGGGAAAGGATTTCGAGATGCCGGCGAGGGTGAGCCTGGGTTGGGACATTGCTCTCACTTCCGTGGGTGCCCCCTCACGCGCAGCGCGAGACGCGCGCAGCGCCGGATGAGGGGTCGCGCCACGAGACAGATGGCCCGGCGGCCGGGACCGCCGGGCGGGTTCACTCCGGATCAGTAGATCTTGGAGAACTCTTCGATGTTGGTCTTGTCGAACTGGAACGGCGCGGCCATGGCGGCGCTGTTGGTGTCGTCGAGCGTGATCTCGCCGACGCGGCCGATCGAGATCGTGGCGCCCGGCTTGGCCTCGGCCGTCTTGTTGGCCAGCTGGTAGGCGATCTGCACCGCCGAGTAGCCGAGGTCGATCGGGTTCCACAGCGCCACGGCCTGCGATGCGCCGTTGTCGATGAACTTCTTGAACTCGGACGGCAGCGCGAGGCCGGTGACGTTCACCTTGCCGATGAGGTTGTCGTCGGTCACCACCTGCGCGGCGGCCACGACGCCGACCGTCGTCGGCGCGATGATCGCCTTGAGCTCGGGATAGCTGGCGATCAGCCCCTTGGCCTCGTTGGTCGACTTCACCGAGTCGTCGTCGCCCTAGACCGTGGCGACGAGGTTGATGTTAGGGAACTTCTCGGGCAGCACCTTCTTGGCCGCCTCGATCCAGGCGTTCTGGTTCGTCGCCGTGGAGGAGGCCGAGAGGATGGCGACGTCGCCGCCCTCGGGCAGGTAGTCGGCCGCGAGCTTGATGATGGTCTCGCCGATGAGATCGGTGTCGGACGGGTTGAGATGCACCTGCCGGCCTTCCGGCGCGACGCCCGAGTCCCAGCTGATCACGGTGATGCCGCGGTCCATCGCCTTCTTGAGGGCGGGTACGAGGGCGTCGGGATCGTTCGCCGAGATCGCGATGGCGTTTACGTTCTGCGCGATCAGCGAGTTGATGATCTCGATCTGGCCTTCCGCGGTCGCCGAGGTCGGGCCGGTGTAGATCACCTCGACATCGCCCAGCTCCTTGGCCGCCTCCTGCGCGCCCTTGTTGGCGGCATCGAAAAAGCCGTTGCCGAGGGATTTGACGACCAGCGCGATCTTCGTCTGGGCCATTGCGGGGGCAGAGAACAATACCGCACTGAGGGCCGTGGCGACGGCCAGTCTCTTCAATAGGCTCATTGGTTCCTCCCTGAGCGTTGCAGTCCTGGTTGCTGCCGGTCGGTCAGGCGACCGACCGGGATTTCTGCTCCGCGGCCTCCACCACGGTCAGCTCGATGCCCGCCTTTTCCAGCATGGTCCTGTCTTCGTCGCGGATGCCGCTGTCGGTAATGACGGTATGGATGCGCTCGAGACCGCACAGGATCAGGCTCGAGCGCCCCGAGAATTTGGAGGAGTCGGCGAGCACGATCAGCTCCTCCGCCTGGTTGATCAGCGCCAGCTCGGACTGCACCACCATCGGGTCCGCCTCCATCAGCCCGTGCTGGCCCAGCCCCTGGCAGCCGATGAACATGCGCTTGGCATAGAAATGCGAAGCCACGACGCCGCCGAACGGCGACAGGATCACGTTCTGCTCGCGATAGACGGTGCCGCCCGGAATGACGACCGAGTTGCGCGAGTTGTGGATGAGGAACTCGGCGATTCCGAAGCTGTTGGTGAACACCGAAAGCCGGCGGCCGGTGAGGTAATGCACCATCTGGTAGGTGGTGGTGCCGCCGTTGATGATGATCGGCTCGCCGTCCTTGCACAGCTCTACCGCCGCCCGGGCGATGGCGCGCTTGGCTGCGATGTTGATGGTTTCGTTGACCGAGAACGGACGTCCCACGAGGCCGCCCTGCTCGGGCGGATTGAGCGCTTCGGCGCCGCCGCGCACCCGGCGCAGCCGGTTCTGCACGTGCAGCGCCGCGATGTCGCGGCGGATCGTCGCCTCCGACGTGCCGGTCATTTCGACCAGCTCGGCAACCGTCGCCAGCGGCCGTGCCTGGACCGCGGCGAGGATCACCCTGTGGCGTTCAGTCTCGTGCATCTCGTCTCCCTGAATGAGTCATTTTCACCAAAACCCGTCACTGTCAATCACGTTGCAGCACGACGCCACGCCGTATGACGCTTTCTGATGGTTTCTGATTGACAGTGGCCAGCGCCCGGCGCTAGTCCCGTCACCAATAGGCGGAAAAAGACGTCTACCCGGGGAGGAGCCAATGTCCAGCACCGCGCCCACGCGCCTTCAGAACCTCTGGGACGAGGCGAAGGCGGCGGCCATGACCGAGCCCGAGCGGCTGGTCTATCGCTCCAACCTCCTCGGCTCGGACAAGCGCGTCACCAATTACGGCGGCGGCAACACCTCCTCCAAGATCTGGCAGAGGGACCCCCTGACCGGCGAAGAGGTCGAGGTGCTGTGGGTCAAGGGTTCGGGCGGCGACAATGCCTCGATCCGGCTCGACGGCTTCGCGACGCTCTACATGGACAAGCTGCGCAGCCTCAGGGCGCTCTATCGCGGCGTTGCCTTCGAGGACGAGATGGTGGGCTACCTCCCGCACGCTACCTTCAACCTCAACCCGCGCGCCGCCTCGATCGACACGCCGCTCCACGCCTTCGTCAACCGCCCCCATGTCGACCACATGCACCCCGACGCGATCATCGCGATCGCGGCGTCGAAGAACTCGAAGGAACTGACCCGGCAAATCTTCGGCGACAGCATCGGCTGGCTGCCGTGGAAAAGGCCGGGCTTCGAGCTCGGCTTGTGGCTCGGCGCGTTCTGCGAGGAGAATCCGACGGCGAGGGGCGTCATCCTCGAGTCGCACGGCCTCTTCACCTGGGGCGAGACGCCCCGCGAGTGCTACGAGACGACCATCGGCGTCATCAACGAGGCCATCGACTGGTTCGACAGGGAGACCGCCGGCCGGACCGTCTTCGGCGGCGCCGCGGTGAGCGCGCTCGATCCCGATGCGCGCCGCGCCATTGCCGCCCGGCTCATGCCCAGGATCCGTGGCCTCATCTCGGCCGGCAGCCACAAGCTCGGCCATTTCGACGACAGCCCGGCGGTGCTCGAGTTCGTCAACTCGCGCGACCTGGGGCCGCTGGCGGGGCTGGGCACCTCGTGCCCGGATCATTTCCTGCGCACCAAGATCCGTCCCCTCGTGATCGATTTCGATCCGGCCGGTGCCGACGTCGACGCCGTCATCGCCCGACTCCCCGACGACATCGCCGCCTACCGGTCCGGCTACGAGGCCTATTACGAGCGCTGCCGGCATTCCGACTCGCCGCCGATGCGCGATCCCAATGCGGTGGTCTATCTCATGCCCGGCGTCGGCATGTTCACCTTTGCCGGGGACAAGGCGACGGCCCGCATCTCGGCCGAGTTCTACGTCAACGCCATCAACGTCATGCGCGGCGCCTCGACCGTTTCCGAGTACCGCGGCCTGCCCGAGCAGGAAGCCTTCGACATCGAGTACTGGCTGCTCGAGGAGGCCAAGCTCCAGCGCATGCCCAGGCCCAAGGCGCTGGCCGGTCAGGTCGCGCTGGTCACCGGCGGCGCCGGCGGCATCGGCAAGGCGACCGCCGCCCGGCTGCTGCGCGAGGGGGCCTGCGTCGTCCTCGCCGACATCGACGAGACCGCGCTCGCCGCCGCCAGCGACGAACTGGGAACCGCCTTCGGCCGGGATGTCGTCCGTCCCGTCGCCATGAACGTCACCAGCGAGGCGGCGGTGATCGGGGGCTTCGCCGAGACCGCCGTCGCGTTCGGGGGCATCGACATCCTCGTCTCGAACGCGGGGCTCGCCAGTTCGGCCCCGATCGAGGAGACCTCGCTGGAGCTGTGGAACCGCAACATGGACATCCTGTCCACGGGCTATTTCCTCGTCAGCCGGGAAGCCTTCCGCCTGTTCCGGGTCCAGAAGATCGGCGGCAACGTCGTCTTCGTCGCCTCCAAGAACGGCCTTGCCGCCTCGCCCAACGCCGCCGCCTACTGCACGGCCAAGGCCGCCGAGATCCACCTCGCGCGCTGCCTCGCGCTCGAGGGCGCCGCCGAGCAGATCCGCGTCAACGTGGTGAACCCCGATGCGGTGCTGCGCGGCAGCAAGATCTGGACCGGCGAGTGGAAGGAACAGCGCGCCGCCGCCTACAACATGTCGACCGACGACCTCGAGGAGCATTACCGCCAGCGCTCCATGCTGAAGCGCAGCGTCTTCCCCGAGGATATCGCCGAGGCAATCTACTTCTTCGCCTCGGACATGTCCGCCAAGTCCACCGGCAACATCATCAACGTCGATGCCGGCAACGCACAGAGCTTTACGCGGTAACGGGCCAGACACCCGCATCCGGCGCTGAGCCACAGGAATCCAGGGGGGAGGAGACCCAAATGACCGACCAACTCATCGACCAGTCGGTGGTCGACCAGAGCAACGAGGCGGCCCGCAGGGCGCTCGAGGCCGACTACGCGCATCTGGGCGAGCAGCTCAGCCGCCGCGGCATCGACATCGGCGAGGTGCTGGACAAGGTCTCGGCCTTCACCGTCGCCGTTCCTTCATGGGGCGTCGGCACCGGCGGCACGCGTTTTGCCAAGTTCCCGGGCGCGGGCGAGCCGCGCGACATCTTCGACAAGCTCGAGGACTGCGCCGTCATCAACCAGCTGACCCGCGCCACGCCCAGCGTCTCGCTGCACATTCCCTGGGACCGGGCTGACCCGAACCGGCTGAAGCAGGCCGCCTCGCGCTTCGGGCTCGGCTTCGACGCGATGAACTCGAACACCTTTTCGGACGCGCCGGGCCAGGCGCATTCCTACAGGTACGGCTCGCTCGCCAACTATGCCCGCGACACCCGCCAGCAGGCGATCGAGCACAATCTCGAATGCATCGAGATCGGCCGCACCGTCGGTTCGAAGGCCTTGACGGTCTGGATCGGCGACGGCTCCAACTTCCCCGGCCAGGTCAATTTCACGAAGGTGTTCGAGTACTATCTCGACGCCATGAAGCAGATCTATGCCGACCTGCCGGCCGACTGGAAGCTCTTCACCGAGCACAAGATGTACGAGCCGGCCTTCTATTCCACCGTCGTGCAGGACTGGGGCACCAACTACCTGATCGCGACCGAGCTGGGGGAGAAGGCCTACTGCCTCGTCGACCTCGGCCACCACGCGCCAAACGTCAACATCGAGATGATCGTCGCCCGGCTGATCCAGTTCAAAAAGCTCGGCGGCTTCCACTTCAATGACTCCAAGTACGGCGACGACGACCTCGACACCGGCTCGATCGATCCCTACCGCCTGTTCCTCGTCTTCAACGAGCTGGTCGATGCCGAACTGCGCAAGGCGAAGGGCTTCGCCCCCGCCCACATGCTGGACCAGAGCCACAATGTCACCGACCCGATCGAGTCGCTGATCCGCTCCGCCAACGAGGTTCGCCGCGCCTATGCCCTGGCGCTGCTCGTCGACCGGCGCGAGCTCGAGCAATACCAGCAGTCGAACGACGCGCTCATGGCCTCCGAGACGCTGAAGCAGGCGTTCCGCACCGATGTCGAGCCGATCCTCGCGAAGGCCCGCCTCGACGCGGGCGGCGCGATCGAACCGATCGCTGCCTATCGTGCCTCGGGCTACCGCCAGAGGGTCGCCGGAATCCGCCCGTCGGTCGCCGCGGGTGGCGGCGGCATCGTCTGAAAGATCGAAGGGGCTCCCGGCGGGGAGCCCCTTCGCCTTGCCGGGTGACGTTGGGCAGACCCGGCAATTTCCGATGTCCGTGTGGTCTATTCCGCCGGCACCATGCGGCGCGGCCTTGCCACCGACGGGGCGCGGTGGCCGGTGCGGCGCTGGGGCTCGGCCCACTCCGGCAGCACCCCGTCGGCCGGCTTCTCGATCCGGCCGTGCACGAAGGCCTCGATCTGGTTGCGCTCGATGCCGATATCGGCCAGCAGGTAATCGTCGAGCCGGTCGAGCCGCGTGATGTCGTGGCGAATGTTGACCCACTCGATGATGCGGCGGACAAGAGTTCTCAGCATTTCCCGTCTCCTTCGTTGCTGCAAAACGATACCGCCCACGACACGGGCCACCGTGCCTTGCTGTGTGCGTCTCGCCTTGCTGAATTCCGGGAAGCCATTGAGTTGAGCGGCTTCCTGATGACCCCATACTTGCGCATTCCGGCGTTGAACCGATACAAGGAAGTTCGAAACGGGTTTTGCGGGAATGAAAAATGGCCGCCGACAGCTTTGCCTGGGATGACCTGCGCCTGTTCCTCGACGTGGCCCGGCTCGGTGGCCTCAGCCCCGCCACCGCAACGACCGGGCTGAGCGCCGCGACCCTCGGCCGCCGCGTCACCGCGCTCGAGCATCACATCGGCGAGCCGCTCTTCGTCCGCCGCCAGACCGGCTACGAGCTGACCCGCGCGGGCGAGGAACTGCTGCGCCACGCCGAGGAGGTCGAGCAGGCCATGCTGGCCGTCAGCCGCTGGCGCGAAGGCAATGTCGGCGACAAGATCGTGCGCGTTTCGGCCGGCACCTGGACCTCGATGTTCATCGCCCGCCACATCGGCGAGCTCTGGCACGTCGCCGACGGCATCCGGGTCGAGCTCGTCACTGCCAACGAGAAGGTCGACATCGGGCGCCGCGCCGCCGACATCGGCCTGCGCGCCGCCCGCCCCACCGAACCCTTCCTCGCGGGGCGGCAGATCGGCCGGGTCGCCCACGCCCTCTATGCCGGCCGCCACCTGATCAACGGCGTCGAGGCGGGCATGTTCGTCGGCGTGGCGGGCGACGCGGCCAATCTCGCCTCGGCCAGGTGGCTGATGGCCCATCATGGCGACCGCATCGGCGTGCGCGGCAACGACCCGCACTCGGTGGCCGAACTCGTCGCCGCCGGGGCAGGGCTCAGCATCTTCCCCTGCTTCGCCGCCGACAGCGATCCCCGCCTCGCGCGGGTCGCCCCGCCGATCGCGGAGCTGAACCAGGAGCAGTGGCTGGTCACCCACCACGACGACCGCCACCGCCCGGAAGTCCGCCGCATCGCCGACCGCATCGTCACCCTGATGCAGCAGCACGCGCCGCTGTTCCGCGGCGAGCTGCGACAGCCTTAACCGGGCGGCAACGCCCGGCCGGCATCATCCGCCCGGACTGAACCGAGCGGAGCTGAGATGCGCGCCTGCGCTTTCGTTGTCGGCCCACATGACGGTCCCGGTGCGGCGCTCGCCGACCTGGCGCGCGGCCTCGGCTTTGCGGCGGTGCAGCCCTATTCCAGCCTCGCCGCCGCCGAGGCGCAGGCCCAGCAGACCCCGCTGCTGTTCTTTCTGTTCGCCGCCGTCGACGATGTGCTGGTGCTGAAGGCCGCCGCCGACGCCATCCGCTTCTCGCCGAGCCGCCGCATCCGCTTCTCGCCCTTGGTCTATTTCTCCGAGAGCCCGTCCCTCGAGGCGATCCGGACCTGCGTCGAGATGGGCTTCGACGACGTGATCACGCTGCCTTTCACGCCCTCGCGCGTCGCCGGCCGCCTCGATCGGCTCGTCGACCACACCCAGGTCTATTTCGAGACCGCCGACTACCTCGGGCCCGACCGGGGCGCCCGCCGGACGCACGCGCGCGGCAACGGCCTCTATCGCCGCCTCGAGATCATGCGCACGGTGCTGGGCGGCGTCAGCGTCATGCGCGACGAGATGCAGGTGGCCGTCTAGAACCCGCCCACCGTGACAAATTTCCCGCTGCGCGGCCGATTCTGGGCGCCCCGCTTGCCGGATTGAACCGATTTTACTAGGGTCCGCGGCCTTCCCTTGCGAGTCCCCTGGCCATGAGATTCGGTATCGAGCTGCCGCCGCAGCAGCGCGTCTATGGCGGCTTCTTCATCTACTCGTTCTGCATGGGCAGCCTGCCGCCGCGCCTGCCCGACATCCAGCGCGCCATGGGGGTCGCCGAAGGGGCGCTCGGCTTCGGGCTGATCGGCGCTGCCGTCGGCACGCTGATCTCGCTCAGCGTTGCCGGGCCCTGGCTCGAGAAGTTCGGCTATCGCCGCTCGATCCTCGTGCTCATCCCGCTGCTGTCGCTGTTCTATGCAGTCGCGACCTTCGCCACCGGCCCGCTGGCCTTCTTCCTGCTGCTGCTGCCGGTGGGCCTCGTCATCGGCGGCATCGAGATCATCCTCAACCTCGAGGCCGACCGCACCGAGCACCTGCTCGGCCACCGCATCATGAACCGGGCCCACGCCTTCTGGAGCTTCGGCTTCTTTTCGGCCGGCATCGTCTCGGCGCTGGTCGCCCAAAGTGGCCTCGAGGTGCATCTCCACCTGCTGCTGATGGTGCCGGTGGTGGTGATCGGCGTCGCGCTGCTGCTCGGCCGCTACGAGCCCGCGCCGCATCGCACCGGAACCTCGAGCGACGAGACGCGGGGCTTCGCCACCCCGACCGCCGCCATCATGGTGCTGGTCATCGTCACGCTCTCGGCCATGATCATAGAGGGCGCCGGCATCGACTGGTCCGCCATCTACATGCGCGACGAGTTCCAGGTGACCCCGTTCATCGCCGGCTTCGCCGTGGCGCTGGGCGCTCTCACCCAGGCGGTGACGCGCTTCTTCATCGATCCCTTCGTCGAACGCTACAGCCCCACTGTCGTCTCCCGCGTGCTCCTTGCGATCCTCCTCGCCGGAACGCTGCTCATCTTCTTTGCCACCACCGACTGGATGGCGCTGACCGGCTTCGCCCTCGCCGGCGTCGGCACTTCCGCCATCTTCCCGCTCGCCATGTCGGCGGCGGCGCAACGGACCGACCGCCCGGCGGCGACCAACGTGGCCTCGCTGGCGCAGACCTCGTTCGTGGCCTTCCTGCTGGGGCCGCCCCTCCTCGGCTACATCGCCGAGCACTTCGGTATCCGCTGGTCCTTCGGGATCGGCATCCCCCTTGTCATCCTGAGCCTCATTTTTGCCGATGCGCTCGGCAAGAAGCCTCTCCGCCACGAAGTCGACTGAGACCAATGAACATTCCTGCCCACATCCGAATCTATTCGGTCTTCTTCCTCTTCGCGCTGGCGCTCGGCGGGCTGCTGTCGCGCATGGCCGACCTGCAGCACCAGCTCGGCGTCACCGAGTCCGAGCTCGGCCTGACCCTGATCGGCATGGCCATCGGCTCGCTCATCTCGCTCACCGTCGCGAGCCCGCTGATCCTGCGCATCGGCGCCCGCTGGACGGCGTTCATCACCGTCTTCGGCACGGCCACGATCTATGCGCTGGTGCCCTGGCTGCCCAATGCGGAGGCCGTGTTCGGGGCGCTGTTCGTCGCCGGCTTCCTCGCCGGCGCGCTCGAGATCAACGTCAACCTCGAGACCGACAAGCTCGAGGCCCAGCTCGGTCGCCGGATCATGAACCGCGCGCACGGCATGTGGAGCCTCGGCTTCTTCGTCACCGCGCTGGTCGGCGCCGGCATGCGCCAGCTGGACGTCTCGATCCAGCTGCATACCGCCATCATGCTCGGGGTCGTCGTGCTCGTCGGGCTCGTCACCATCTCCGGCATGACCACGGCCCCCGATCGTCCCAATGCCCATGAGGGCGAGCATCCCCGGTTCGCCGTTCCCACCTGGGGCCTGCTGCCGCTCTGCATGATCGGCATCGCCGCTTTCCTCGTCGAGGGCGCCGGCGTCGACTGGTCCACCATCTACATGCGCGACGTCTGGGGCGCGCAGGGCTTCATCGGCGGCTTCGGCCTGACGCTGTTCACCTTCTTCATGGCCCTGACCCGCCTCTTCGTCGATCCGTTCGTCGATCGCTTCGGCCCGCGCCAGGTCGCCGGCACGCTGCTGGCGATTTCCGCCCTCGGCATCCTGATGGTCGGCCTCGCCCCGGCCGGCTGGGTGGCGCTCTCCGGCTTCGCCCTGCTCGGCATGGGCTGCAGCGCGGTCTATCCGCTTGCCGTCTCGGCGGCCGCGCAGCGCACCGACCGGCCGGCGGCGGTCAATGTCGCCGCGATCGGGCAGGTGACGTTCGTCATCTTCTTCCTCGCCCCGCCGCTGCTCGGCTTCGTCGCCCAGTACATGGGCATCCGCAACTCGTATCTCGTCTGCCTGCCGGTCATCCTGCTGGGGCTGCTGGCCCTGCCGGCGCTGCAGGGCAGGTCGAAGGGCAAGGGCATGCCCAGCGTTCCCGAGCCGCTGACGCCCAATGGCTGAGCTGCCGCAGATCGTCGATCTGAGGCAGTCGCCGACGGCGCTGCGCGTCCAGCGCGGCGTCATGCGGTTCCTGCGCAATGCGCACGACTTCTGCTGCTATGCGGAAGTCCCGCTCGCCAACGGCCGGCGCGCCGACGTGCTGGCGGTCGGTCCGAAGGGCGAGGTCTGGATCGTCGAGATCAAGTCCTCGCTCGTCGACTTCCAGGTCGACCGCAAGTGGCCGGACTACAGGGAGTTCTGCGACCGCTTCTTCTTCGCCAAGCCGCCCGAGCTCGACCCCGACGTGTTTCCGGCCGAAGAGGGGCTGATCGTCGGCGACGGCCACGACGCCGCCATCCTGCGCATGGGTCCCGAAGCGCCGCTGCCGCCGGCCCGCCGCAAGGCCATGCTGCTCAAGCTGGCCCGGCTCGGCGCCGATCGCGTGCATGTCCTCATGGACCCCCAGGACCTGTGACGCGAGCATGACCCACGTTTCGGCCCGGCGCATCATCCTCGTCTTCCTGCTGCATGCGGTTTCGCAGGGCGGCATGTTCGCCCGCATCCCCGATTTCCAGCGTGCGCTCGGCCTCAGCGAGGCCGAACTGGGCCTTGCCCTC
>JAEYZJ010000289.1 GCA_023430705.1 Pseudomonadota bacterium
AGGACCGCTCCGGCGCCATCCAGATGCTGATGCCGACGATCCAGTCGGCGGACCTGTGGCGGGAATCCGGCCGCTACGACGCGTACGGCAAGGAGATGCTCCGCATCGAGGACCGTCACGAGCGCGAAATGCTCTACGGTCCGACCAACGAGGAGATGATCACCGACGTCTTCCGGACCTACGTGAAGTCCTACAAGGACCTGCCGCTGAACCTCTACCACATCCAGTGGAAGTTCCGTGACGAGGTGCGGCCGCGCTTCGGCACCATGCGCTCGCGCGAATTCCTGATGAAGGACGCCTATTCGTTCGACCTCGACGAGGCCGGCGCGAAGAAGGCATTCCAGCGCATGTTCGTTGCCTACCTGCGCACGTTCTACCGGCTCGGCCTCACCGGCATTCCGATGCGCGCCGATACCGGCCCCATCGGCGGCGACATGAGCTACGAGTTCCACGTCCTCGCCGCCACCGGGGAGAGCGCGGTGTTCCTCGACTCGGGCCTCCTGGAAAAGCCGATTCCGCCGATCGACACCGATTTCGAGGGCGACCTGTCGCCCATTTTCGACGACTGGACCTCGCTGTTCGCGGCGACGGACGAGATGACGGACGAGGAGACCTTCCGCGCCACGGTTTCGGGCAACAACCAGCTCGCGGCGCGCGGCATCGAGGTCGGGCACATCTTCTATTTCGGGACCAAGTACTCCGAGCCGATGGGCGCCAAGGTGACCGGTCCTGACGGCAAGGACGTCGTCGTCCACATGGGCAGCTACGGCATCGGCCCCAGCCGCCTCGTGCCTGCCATCATCGAGGCCAGCCACGACGACGCCGGCATCATCTGGCCGGTGAGCGTTGCGCCGTTCGAGGCCATGGTCATCAACCTCAAGGTCGGCGACCCGCAGAGCGACGCCGCCGCCGAACGGCTCTATGACGAGCTCACGCTCGAGGGCATCGACGCCGCCTACGACGATCGCGACCAGGGCGCGGGGGGCAAGTTCGCCGCCGCGGACCTGATCGGTATCCCGTACCAGCTGATCGTCGGCCCGCGCGGCCTCAAGGACGGCACCGTCGAGATCAAGCACCGCAAGTCGGGCGAGCGCGAGACGCTTTCGGTCGAGGCAGCCGTCGGCCGGCTCAAGAGCCTGATCGTGCCGCAGCGGCGGGACAGCGTTTGAGCGAGGCCGCTTCCATCGCAATGAAGGGACCCGGGGCGTTCTCGCGCTTCGAGTTCCTCGTTGCCGGACGCTACCTGAGGGCGCGCCGCCGGGAAAAGTTCGTTTCCGTCATCACCGGGCTGACGCTGGTCGGCGTGCTGCTCGGAGTGGCAACGCTCATCGTCGTGATGTCGGTGATGAACGGCTTCCGCACCGAATTGCTGGGCAAGATCCTGGGCCAGCAGGGCCATTTCGTCGTGCAGGCAACCGGGGGCGGATTCGCCGACTATCCCGACGTGATCGCGCGTCTCGAGGGTGTAGAAGGCGTGCGTTACGCCGTGCCCTATGTCGAGGGCCAGGCGCTTGCCTCCGGCACCGCCAGCGCCACCGGCGTGGTGGTGCGCGGCTTGGACGAAGCATCGCTTGCCAAGCTGGACGCAGTGCGCAATGCGGCCGTGCTGGGCGGCTGGGACCAGTGGGACGCGGGGCGGGGAGCCGCCATCGGCCAGCGCCTGGCAGAACGGCTGGGCGTCACCATCGGCGACGAAATCACCATCATCAATCCCAACGGCACGCTTACGCCCTTCGGCCGCACCCCGGCCGAACGCACGCTGCCGGTCAACCTCATCTTCAACCTGGGCATGCCCGAGTACGACAGCTTCTACGTCTACCTGCCGATGCAGGAGGCGCAGGTCTATTTCAAGCTGTTCGAGGACCGGCTGAAGCCCGGCGTCGCCATGCCCGGCGTCATGGCCACGGACGAGGAAATCGACAATGCCTACGAGCGCGCCTACCAGGTGAGCGGCGTCGAGGTGTTCGTCGCGAACCCGGACAATATCGCCGGAATGCGCGAAAGGCTGCAGGCGGCTCTCGACCGGCCGTTCACGATCACGGACTGGCAGCAGCGCAACGCGACCTTCTTCTCGGCCCTGCAGGTCGAGCGCGTGGTGATGTTCGTGATCCTCTCCCTGATCATCCTCGTTGCGGCCTTCAACATCATCGCCAGCCTCGTCATGCTGGTGAAGGACAAGGGCGCCGACATCGCCATCCTGCGGACCATGGGCGCGACCCGGGCCTCTATCCTGCGCATCTTCTCGATGACGGGCTTCGCGATCGGGCTGATGGGCACGCTCTTCGGGCTGATCCTCGGGCTGCTGGTCGCGACCTATGTCGAGCCGATCCGGGCCACCGTCTCGAACCTGCTGAACATCCCGATCTTTCCGCCCGAGCTGTTCCTGATGGCCGGACTGCCCTCGCGCATCGATCCGGCGGAGGTCGTGCTGGTCGTGCTGCTGTCGCTCGGCCTCACCTTCCTCGCCTCGCTCTATCCGGCCTGGCGCGCCGCGCGGCTCGATCCGATCGAGGGGCTGCGCCAGTGACCGATACCCAGGCACCGGGAGCTCCCGGCCCGTTCTCGCGCTTCGAATTTCTCGTCGCCTGGCGCTACCTGAGGGCGCGGCGCCGCGACCGCTTCGTTTCCGTGATCGCCTCGCTCACGCTCACCGGCATCGCGCTGGGGGTGGCGGCGCTGATCGTGGTCACGTCGGTGATGAACGGCTTCAACTCCGAGATCGTCAACAAGCTGCTCGGGCTCAACGGGCACTTCTCGGCCTATCCGATCGAAGCCCGCTTCACCGACTACGACCAGTCCGCGCGGGATATCCAGGGCGTCGACGGCGTGGTCGCCGCCGTCCCGTTCGTCGAGGGGCAGGCCCTCGCGTCGGGGGTGAAGGCCGACGCCATGGGGGTGATCGTCCGCGGCATGTCGCTGGACTCGATCGAGAAGCTGCAGCTGCTCCACCAGGGCGCGATCCTCGGTCACTGGGACGACTGGGATACGGAGAACGGCGTCGCCATCGGCAGGCGCCTTGCGGAGCGCCTCAAGGTCAACATCGGTGACTCGGTGACGCTGCTGAGTCCCGATCCGGGCAACCTCGAAGGCGGCACCCGGCCGCGCACCCGCTCCTATCCGGTGCAGGTCATCTTCGACCTCGGCATGACCGAGTTCGACAGCTTCTACCTCTACATGCCCATGCGGGCTGCCCAGGACTATCTCGACATGTTCGACCGGGTGCTGAAGCCCGGAGCCTCGGTTCCGCCGCTGGATGCGCCAGAAGCCGATCGGGAGGCCGCCTATGACCGCATCTACCGGGCGACGGCGGTGGAGGTGTTCATCACCGATCCCAATGCCGTCGACCGCATGCGTCTCAGGATCGGCCAGGAGATCGAGCGCCCTCTGATCCTTTCCGACTGGCGCCAGCAGCACCAGAACTTCTTCGACGCGCTCCAGACGCAGGGCTCGGTGATGTTCGTGATCCTCTCCATGATCGTGGTGGTCGCGGCCTTCAACATCATCTCGAGCCTCATCATGCTGGTGAAGGAGAAGGGAACCGACATCGCCGTGCTGCGCACGATGGGGGCGACGCGCGGCTCGATCATGCGCATCTTCGGCCTCGCCGGCGTCGCCATCGGGGTAGGGGGAACGCTGCTCGGCCTCGGCCTCGGGCTGGTCATCGCCGCGAACGCCGAACCGATCCGGGCGTTCCTGTCGCGGCTGCTCGGCTTCACCATCTTCCCACCCGAGGTGTTCTACCTCTCCTCGCTGCCCAGCCGCACCAACCCGTCCGAGGTCGTGGCCATCGTCGCCGTCGCGCTGGGGCTCAGCTTCCTCGCGACGCTCTATCCGGCATGGCGCGCCGCCCAATACGATCCCGTCGAGGCCCTCCGCTATGAGTGACGTCCACCTCCAGCTCTCGAAGGTGCACCGCCACTATGGCGAAGGCGAAACGCTCGTGCGCGTGCTCGAGGCAGCGGACCTGACGGTGCGCGGCGGCGAACTGGTCGCCATCGTCGCGCCCTCGGGCGCAGGCAAGTCGACCCTGCTGCATATCTCGGGCCTGCTGGAGCGGCCGCAGGCCGGTGAGGTGACGATCACCGGCGTCGCGACCAGCAAGCTCAGCGAGCGCGGGCGCACGCTGCTGCGGCGGAACACGATCGGCTACGTGTACCAGTTCCACCACCTGCTGCCGGAGTTCTCCGCCATGGAGAACGTCTCGATGCCGCAGCTCATCGCCGGGCGGGACCAGGCTGCAGCCGACAGGCGGTCCATGGCGCTGCTCGAAATCCTCGGTGTCGGCCCGCGGGCCCAGCACCGGCCGGCGGAACTGTCGGGCGGCGAGCAGCAGCGCGTGGCCATCGCCCGCGCCGCGGCCAACAATCCGCGCATCATCCTGGCCGACGAACCGACCGGCAACCTCGATCCCGCGACCAGCGACGTGGTGTTCGAAGCGCTGGCAGCCCTGATCCGGGAAGAAGGTGTCGCCGCGCTCATCGCCACGCACAACCACGACCTCGCCCGCCGGGCGAACCGCATCGTGACGCTGCGCAACGGGCTTATTGAGGATACGACTCTCTAGCCGGTGCCTCCGGGGCGTCCTCGACCTCCGCCTGCCGGCGCAGGCGCTCCCGCTCGACCAGCGCGTTGACCCGGCTCCGCAACGACCGGATCTGCCGCTCCTGCCGCACGGTGGTGTCCTTGAGCTGCCGGATGCGCGCCTCGGCCGCATCGGCGTGATTGATGTCCCATTCCCGCACCCGGCGCACCACCACCTTGGCTGGCGCCTGCTCGGCCAGCACGTCGTCCCAGGTGAGCCCCGCCGCCTCGACAAGGCGCTGCGCCGCGAGTGCGGCCGAGGCCCGTTCTCCCGGCTGGTCGGAGCCGAGAAGCTTGAGGATGCGGACGAGCCTGGCGCGATCGCGCTTGTTGAGGGCCATGCCAGATCGGTACCGGCCAAAGAGGGCGGAATCCAGCCCTACGTCCTGGGCAGCATGTGCTGGTGCAACTCTGCGGTCGTGATCGCGTCGTCGAGATAGGTGAGCGTGCCCGGGCCGAGCACCTCGAGCGCCGCGTCCCGCAGCCCGGTCAGCGCCGCGCGGGCGAAGGAGCCGCCGCTGCTGACCCGCTGCACGCCCGCCGCCGCGAGTTCGGCGATCGTATAGGGCGACTTCTTCTGCCACAGCACGACGTTGAGCGGCTTGCTCACCGCCGCGACAACCGTGCGGATCGCCTCGATGTCGGGCAGCCCCGGAGCGAACAGCACGTCGGCCCCGGCCGCCTCGAAAGCCTGCAGCCGGTGAATGGTGTCGCGAAGGTCTGCCCGGCCGTGCAGATAGTTCTCGGCCCTCGCCACGAGGGTAAAGGGAAAGGGCAGGGCTCGCGCAGCCTGCGCCGCCACCTCGATCCGGCGGACGGAGAGTTCGAGATCGTAGATGGGCGCCTCGGGGTTGCCGCTCGCGTCCTCGATGGAACCGCCGACAAGCCCGGCCGCAGCGGCGAGCCGGATGGTCTCGGCGGCCGCTTCCGGCGCCTCGCCATAGCCATTCTCGAGGTCGCCGCTGACGGGCAGGTCGACCGCCGCCGCGATCGCCGCCGCGTTGGCCAGCGCTTCGTCCCGGCTCACCGCACCGTCCCTGCGCCCCAGCGTCCAGGCGAGGCCCGCGCTCGTCGTTGCCAGCGCCTTGAACCCCAGACCCGCCAGCAGCCGGGCGCTGCCTGCGTCCCAGGGGTTGGGCATGACGAACAGCGGCCCGTTGTGCAACGCCCGGAAGGCCTCCGCCTTTCGTTGCTGGTTCATGTCTCGTTCTCCCCAATGGCCAAGTTGTGGAATTAACCACAAGGTGAGGGTTTTAAGCAGAATTGTAGACAGGAACAAAGAAGGAACATATAAGAACGAAACCGAAACCAGGAGGTAACAATGCTCTCGTTCCTTAAGGATATGCTCGCATTCGCCACTATCTGCGGCTTCTCCCTCGCTTCGCTGACATGGATGGATATCGCCTCCCGACTCGTGTGACGAGACCTGTGGATTGGCGGCTTCGTGCGTGGCCGTCCGGACACTCACGGGGGTAGGAACAACGCATGGCTGGTCCCGGCTTCATCCACCTTCACGTCCACTCTGCCTACTCGCTGCTCGAAGGGGCATTGCCGCTCGGCAAGCTCCTCGACCTGGTCAAGGCCGACAGACAGCCCGCCATCGGTATCACCGACACGAACAACCTGTTCGGTGCACTGGAGTTCTCGGAGAAGGCCGCGGGCAAGGGCGTCCAGCCGCTGGTCGGCGTGGAACTGGCGATCGACTTCTCCGCGATGGAGGACACCCAGGACCGCATGCAGGATCGCGGCCACGGGCGCGACCGCATGGGGAAGGGGAGCATCGTCCTCTTCGCCGCCACCGCCGACGGGTTCGCGAACCTCTCCGCCCTGGTGAGCCGCTCGCACCTCGAAGGCGAGAACGGCCGCGCCGCCGCGAAGCTCGGCTGGCTCACGCCGCAAACGGTCGACGGCATCATCTGCCTCACCGGCGGGCCCGAGGGCGCCATCGATCCGCTTTTCACCAACAGCATGGATACCCTTGCGCTGGCCCGGCTCGACCGGTTGCGCGAACTCTTCGGCGATCGCCTCTATATCGAACTGCAGCGCCATGGCCGCCCGCAGGAGGCTGCGAACGAGCCCAGGCTGATCGACTACGCCTACGCGCACGGCGTGCCGCTCGTCGCCACCAACGAGCCGTTCTATCCCGGCCCGGACGACTACGAGGCGCACGACGCGCTGCTCGCCATTGCCGGCGGCACGGTGCTCGCCCAGACGGAACGGCGCAAGCTCTCCAACCAGCACTATTTCAAGACACGCGAGGAGATGCAGAAGCTCTTCGCCGACCTGCCCGAGGCGCTCGAATCCACCATCGAGATCGCGCAACGGATCAGTTACCGGCCGAAGAAGCGCAACCCGGTGCTGCCGATCTTTGCCGCCCAGCCCGGGCAGTCGGCCGAGGAGTCGGTTGCCGCCGAGGCCGCGGCGCTCGGCGAGATGGCCCGCAGCGGTCTGGAGCGGCGCTTGCGCGAGGTGGGCGTCGCCCCCGGCAAGACCGAGGACATCTATCGCGAGCGGCTGGAATACGAGCTCGGCATCATCGAGCGGATGAAGTACCCGGGCTACTTCCTCATCGTCGCCGACTTCATCCAGTGGGCCAAGGCGCACGACATTCCGGTGGGGCCGGGCCGCGGTTCGGGCGCCGGCTCGCTCGTGGCCTACGCCACCACGATCACCGACCTCGACCCGCTGCGCTACAACCTGCTGTTCGAGCGCTTCCTCAACCCCGAACGCGTCTCGATGCCGGACTTCGACATCGACTTCTGCCAGGACCGGCGCGAGGAGGTGATCCGCTACGTCCAGCAGAAGTACGGCGAGGCGCAGGTCGCCCAGATCATCACCTTCGGTACGCTCCAGGCCCGCGCCGTGCTGCGCGACGTCGGCCGCGTGCTGCAGATGCCCTACGGCCAGGTCGACCGCATCGCCAAGCTGGTGCCGGCCAACCCCGCCGACCCCTGGACGCTCGAGCGCTCGCTGAAGGAAGTCCCGCAGCTCAGGCAGCTCGCCGACGAGGACGAGCAGGTCGGCGAGCTGCTCGCCATCGCGCAAAAGCTCGAAGGCCTCTACCGCCACGCGTCCACCCACGCCGCCGGCATCGTCATCGGCGACCGGCCGCTGCAGGAGCTCGCGCCGCTCTACCGCGACCCGCGTTCGGACATGCCGGTCAGCCAGTACAACATGAAGTGGTCGGAAACGGCCGGGCTGGTGAAGTTCGACTTCCTCGGCCTCAAGACGCTGACCACGATCAAGCGCGCCGTCGACATGATCAATCGCGACGGCGGCAGCTTCCGCATCGAAGACATCCCCATCGACGACGAGAAGACCTACAAGCTCTACTCGATCGGCGACACGGCCGGCGTCTTCCAGGTGGAAGGCGCGGGCATGCGGCGGGCCCTCGTCGACATGAAGCCCGACCGCTTCGAGGACATCATCGCGCTCGTCGCGCTCTATCGTCCGGGTCCGATGGAGAACATCCCGCTCTTCAACGCCCGAAAGCGCGGCGACGAGGAGATCGAGTACCCGCACCCGGACCTCAGCCAGGTGCTGGACGAGACCTACGGCATCATCGTCTACCAGGAACAGGTGATGCAGATCGCGCAGATCCTGTCGGGCTACTCGCTCGGCGAAGCCGACCTGCTGCGCCGCGCCATGGGCAAGAAGATCAAGGCGGAGATGGACGCCCAGCGCGTCCGCTTCCAGGAGGGCTGCATCCGCTATGGCCTGAAGCCGGGCCTCGCCGACACCATCTTCGACCTGCTCGCCAAGTTCGCGAACTACGGCTTCAACAAGTCGCACGCCGCGACCTACGCCCTCGTCAGCTACCAGACGGCCTATCTCAAGGCGCATTACCCGCACGAGTTCTTCGCTGCGACCATGACGCTCGACATGGGCAACACGGACAAGCTCAACGAATTCCGGCAGGACGCCAAGCGACACGGCATCGAGATCGTGCCGCCCTGCGTCAACCGCTCGGACGCGGTGTTCAACACCCGCGAGGGCAAGGTCTTCTACGCCATCGGCGCGGTGAAGGGCGTCGGCCAGGCGGTGGCCGAGCACATCATGGAGGCCCGCGGCGACAAGCCGTTCAGCGACCTGGGGGACTTCGCCGCCCGCGTTGACGCCCGCATCATCAACCGGCGCACGCTGGAAGCGCTGATCAATGCCGGCGCCTTCGACCAGCTGGTGCCGCGCCGCGAGCAGACCTTTGCGGCCATCGACGCGATCGTCGCCACGGCCCAGCGGACCAACGCGAACGCCGCCGACGGCATCATGGACATGTTCGCTTCGGCCGAGCCGGAGCCGATCCGGCTCAATCAGTCCGTAACCAACTGGCTACCGGCCGAGCGTCTCGCCCGCGAACACAGCGCCATCGGCTTCCACCTTTCCGGCCACCCGCTCGACCAGTATGCGGACCTGTTCGACCGCCTGCGCGTCCAGCCCTATGCGGACTTCGAGCGGGCCGTGAAGGAAGCCGACGCCCGGGCTGGGCGCCTCGCGGGAACGATCGCATCGCGGAACGACCGGCGCACCAAGAAGGGCACGCCGATGGCCATCCTCAGCCTCTCGGACGCGAGCGGCGGCTACGAGGTGATCGCCTTCTCCGAGCAGATCAGCCTCTACTCGGAGGTGCTGCAGCCGGGCAAATCCGTGGTGCTGTCGGTGGAAGCCGACGAGCGTCCCGACGGCATCAGCATGCGCCTCATCAGCGCCGATCCCATCGAGGGACTGGCCGAGAAGGTGGGGCGGCGGCTGACCGTGTTCGCCGGCGACGCCAAATGCCTAGCTCCGATCCGGAGCCAGCTCAAGCCGGGTGGCGAAGGCATGGTGAGTTTCATCGTCATCCGCGACGCCGGGGCGAAGGAGTACGAGATCGAACTGCGAGAGAAATTCCGCCTGAGCCCGGAAGTCGCCGGCAGCATCAAGGCAATGGAAGGCGTGGTGGACGTACGGCTGAGCTAAGGGCAGGGCGGTCAACTCGCCTCCGCGCCGTCGACGGCATCGCTTCCATGCATATAATCCGAGGAACTCGTGGCCCCCGTAATCTGGCTTGCCTCCTATCCGCGCAGCGGAAACACGTTTCTTCGAACGATCCTGTTCCAGTGTTTCGGCATTCGTTCGGCCAGCGTCTATCCGACCGATCTCGGTGACTCGACTGAACTGCAGCAGGCGGTGGGACACATCGAGCATCGGGCTGGCCGGGTGGTCTTCGAGGGCGAGCCGCCATACTTCCTCAAGACACATCAGCTCCAACCGCGCGGAGACCGGCGCGCCATCTACGTGGTGCGTAACGGCGCCGACGCGGTTCGCAGTCTCTTCGACTACCATCGCGGCGAGATACCGCTCGACCAGATCATAAGGGGCTGGCGGTTCGGCACCTGGTCCCGCCACCTCGAGACATGGATCCCGACCCCCGAGCCCGATACCCTGGTGCTGCGCTACGAAGATATGCGGCGCGACCTGCGCCCCGTGGTCGACGTCCTCTCAGCCTTCATCGGACGTGCGCCCGTCACGAGGACCCTGCAGGAACGGTCGCGCCTCGCCGACGGGAAGTGGATACGGGTCTCAGCCGACAAGCAGCCGTTCACGGCAGAGGAGCGCGCCCTGTTCGATGAGATAAACGGTCCGACCATGGCCGCCTACGGCTACAGCCACTGACGGCATGATCGAGACCGGGCGGTCCCGGCCTTCACCCTTGCCACTTCGGCCAAAACCCCCTATATGCGCGACGCGTCCGGAAGACCGGGCGTAATTCACACGCGAAGTACGGCCGCCCGAAATGAGTCAGGCGTCCATCCGGTGGCGGGAAACCGCCAGCATCCTTCGCGGCGGCAATAACCGGTAAAGGAAGCCTTCCATGGCATTGCCCGATTTTTCCATGCGTCAGCTGCTCGAGGCTGGTGTTCACTTCGGCCACCAGAAGCACCGCTGGAACCCCAAGATGGAACGCCACATCTTCGGCGTCCGCAACGACATCCACATTCTCGACCTGTCGCAGACCGTTCCGGCCCTGCAGCGCGCGCTGCAGCTGATCTCGGACACCGTCGCTGACGGCGGCCGCGTCCTGCTGGTTGGCACCAAGCGCCAGGCCGCCCCGGTGGTCGCCGAGGCTGCCCGCCAGTCCGCGCAGTACTACGTCAACTCCCGCTGGCTCGGCGGCACGCTGACCAACTGGCAGACCATTTCGCACTCGATCAACCGCCTCCGCGAGCTCGACTCGCAGCTGAGCGAGGGTGCGATGGGCCTGACCAAGAAGGAAGCGCTGCTGCTGTCGCGCGAGAAGGAACGTCTCGAGCGCGACCTCGGCGGCATCAAGGACATGGGCAACCTGCCCAACCTGCTGTTCGTCATCGACACCAACAAGGAAGCGAACGCCATCAAGGAAGCCAAGCGCCTTGGCATCCCGGTGATCGCCATCGTC
>JAEYZJ010000237.1 GCA_023430705.1 Pseudomonadota bacterium
GCAGGTACGGCCGTGGCAGCCGAGGTCGACATGCAGGTGGTCGCGGTGGTCGGCATTGGCCTCGGGCCCGAGCACCGTGGTGAAGTTGGCGCAGGCCGCGCCATGGGCGAAGCGCAGCAGCCGCCCCTCGGGCGAGAGGGCGTCGCCCCAGCCCGCCTCCACCGTCACCGTACGGCCGTCCTCGAGCCGGAAGCCGACGACGTCGAGGGCGTCGGCGAGGCCGTGGAAGCTCAGGTTGCCGCCGGTCGCGCTGTCGACATTGCGGCACATGTAGGAGGTGCCGACCAGCACCTCGGCGATGCGGGTATCCTCGCGCGCCAGCACGTAGCTGTCGATCGCGCCGATCCATTCGGGCAGCGCCGAGGCCATGCCGCAATCGGTCTCCACCCCGCCCGATACCGGCACCATGCGGCCGTTGGCGAGCACCCCCGTCACGGCGAGGGGCGAGCGCTCGCCGCACTGCCCGCCGGCCCGCAGCGGCGGCAGCGTCTTCGCCTCCACCCTGCCCGCCAGCACGGCGGGACAGGCGGTCTGGTAGATGCGCGGGGGCCCCGCGGGCTTCTGCGGTTTCCCCGATTGCGGCGGCGGCGCGGGCACTTCGGGCTTCACCGACCCGGCCGGTGCATCCGCCCCGCTGGCCGGTGCATCCGCCCCGCTGGCCGGACGCGGGCGGGGCAGCGGCGCCGGCTCTTCTGCGGCAGGCGCGGTGGCGCGCTCGCGCGGCATCGGCACCTCGCCCGCGGGTTCGGCGGCATGGGCGGCAATAGTCAGGATGGCGGCGGCGAGGGTGAGGACGATCCGCATCGTGCCGCAACGCGGCAGCCCCCGCCGGGGTTGCCGCCCGCCTCGCGCCGGCTCAGCCGCAGCGCTCGAGCACCCGGCGGATGGCGGCGGCCGAACCGCTGGCGCCGAACTCGTGGCGATCGAAGAACTCGAGCCCGCCGGCGTCCTTGTGCGCGAAGGCGACGCTCATCGCCGATTTCGCGCCCTGGGCGATGCGGGCCCATTGCCGGGCCACCGGGCCGCGCACGATCATCGAGGCGCCGTCGGCGTGGATCAGCGGCATGTCCTGGGCAAAGCTCGTGCCGCCGCCGTCGGGCGTGAGCGCGAGGTTCATCGACGCGGCTCCGGCGACCTGCCGGTGCGGGGCGCGCACCCAGTAGCCCATGGCGAGGTCGCCGCCGCGGCAGGCGAACTGGAACTGGGCCCGGCCGTTGTCGGCATAGGCGATCGGCACGCTGCCGCCCTCGTACTGCCAGTCGGCCGCAAGGGCAGCGCCGGCAAGCAGCGACATCAGGATGGCAACAGCGATGCGGAGCATGGGGGGCGATCTCCCGTGGTCGGTGGGCCCCATTGTCTGCGACGATCCGGGTTTACACCCGCTTAACCTGCGCCCCGGCCGCCCTCAGTGCAGGCTGAAGGGCGGATACTCGTCCGTCACCAGCAGGAAGGCATAGCCCCAGACCCGGGCCCACCAGCGCCCCACGCCCACCACGAAGCCGAACAGCGCGCGCGGATAGCTGCCGGTGAACAGGATCGCGAACCAGGCGATGATCGTCACCACCACAACGGCGAGCGCCAGCAGCGCCAGCACGATGAGGTGCGGGATCGCCAGCAGCCACTTGACCAGCGGCAGCCAGCGGTTGAGCGCCGCAGCGTCCGGATAGTCGGCATCGAGATGCACCGACTGCGCCTCGTCGGTCGAGGGGTAGCGGTCGGTGAGCAGGAACAGGTAGGCGCTGACGCGGGAGCTGAAACGGCCCAGCTCCAACGCGAAATCGAACCACCAGCGCGGATATTTCTGCCGGAACACGAGCAGCAGCACGGTTGCCGCGAAGAGCCCCGCCGTGATGCCGGCGCCGGTCGACTGCACGGTCCTGCCGGCCTCGTCGACATAGGAGTAGCCGCCGCCGGTATTGGTGATCAGCCCGAGCACGATGGCGATCGGGATGACCCAGATCAATCGGAAGAAGGTGGTGAGCCGGTCCATCGGACCGGGATAGTCGACGTCGAAACGCACCGCATAGTCGCTGCTGTCCGCCATGGCTCGCCCTCGCCTTGTCGAGCGCCCCGCCCCAGGTTAGCACGGCGCGGGCCCGTTCGCACGATCCGGTCGCGCCGGCCGGGGGCATGCCGCATGGTTACGACCGATAAACCATCTTTGCCCCGCCACACGGCTCTGGTATCAGCGGCGCCATGAGCGTGCCCCTCGACCACATCCGCAACTTTTCCATCGTCGCCCACATCGACCACGGCAAGTCGACGCTTGCCGACCGGCTGATCCAGATGACGGGGGGGCTGGAGGCGCGCGAGATGAAGGAGCAGGTGCTCGACTCGATGGATATCGAGCGCGAGCGCGGCATCACCATCAAGGCGCAGACGGTGCGCCTCAGCTACCGCGCCAAGAACGGCGAGGACTACATCCTCAACCTCATCGACACGCCCGGCCACGTCGACTTCGCCTACGAGGTCAGCCGCTCGATGTCGGCCGTCGAGGGCTCGCTCCTCGTCGTCGACGCCAGCCAGGGGGTCGAGGCGCAGACGCTCGCCAACGTCTATCACGCGCTCGATGCCAACCACGAGATCGTGCCGGTCCTCAACAAGGTCGACCTCCCCGCCGCGGACGTGCCGCGCGTGAAACAGCAGATCGAGGACGTGATCGGGCTCGACGCCTCGGACGCGGTCGAGATCTCGGCCAAGACCGGCATCGGCATCGACCTCGTCCTCGAAGCCATCGTCAACCGCCTGCCGGCGCCGTCGGGCACGCTCGACGCGCCGCTCAAGGCGCTGCTGGTCGACAGCTGGTACGACACCTATCTCGGCGTCGTCGTCCTCATCCGCGTCATCGACGGCACCATCAAGAAGGGCCAGAAGATCCGGATGATGGCCTCGGGGGGCACCTACGAGCTCGACCGGGTCGGCGTGTTCACGCCCAAGCTGGTCACCGTCGACAGCCTCGGGCCGGGCGAGATCGGCATGTTCACCGCCTCGATCAAGCAGGTGGCCGACACCAATGTCGGCGACACCATCACCGACGACAAGAAGCCCACCGCCGCGGCCCTGCCCGGCTTCCGGCCGGCGCAGCCGGTGGTGTTCTGCGGCCTCTTCCCGGTCGATGCCTCAGATTTCGAGGAGCTGCGCGAGGCGATGGGCAAGCTCCGCCTCAACGACGCGAGCTTCTCGTTCGAGATGGAGACATCGGCGGCGCTCGGCTTCGGCTTCCGCTGCGGCTTCCTCGGCCTCCTGCACCTCGAGATCATCCAGGAGCGCCTCAGCCGCGAGTTCGACCTCGACCTCATCGCCACCGCGCCGAGCGTGGTCTACGAGATCGAGCTCACCAGTGGCGAGACCATCCACCTGCACAACCCGGCCGACATGCCGGACGTGGTCAAGATCGAGGAAATCCGCGAGCCGTGGATCAAGGCGACGATCCTGACGCCCGACGAATATCTCGGTTCCATCCTCAAGCTCTGCCAGGACCGGCGCGGCATCCAGCGCAACATGACCTATGTCGGCAACCGCGCCATGATCGAATACGACCTGCCGCTCAACGAGGTGGTGTTCGATTTCTACGACCGGCTGAAGTCGATCTCGGCCGGCTATGCCAGCTTCGACTACACGCTCGCCGACTACCGCGCCGGCGACCTGGTGAAGCTCTCGATCCTCGTCAATTCCGAGCCGGTCGACGCGCTCAGCATGCTGGTCCACCGCAACGCGGCGGAATCGCGCGGCCGCCAGATGTGCGAAAAGCTCAAGGAACTGATCCCCCCGCACCTCTTCGTCATCCCGATCCAGGCCGCCATCGGCGGCAAGATCATCGCCCGCGAAACCGTCCGCGCCATGCGCAAGGACGTCACCGCCAAGTGCTACGGCGGCGACGCCACCCGCAAGCGCAAGCT